>JANMTJ010000115.1:0-3408 GCA_031390295.1 Oleiharenicola sp. | reverse complement strand
GATACTTGCCGCCCCAGGCATTGTGCACCCAATCCGTGACGGCCACTTCACCCGTGCGGTCGTTCTTCACGAATATCGGTCCGTGGTCCCGGCACCACGCATCGTTGGTCGGGTGGTTGTAGAAGGTCACCTGCGCCATGTCGGCCCCGGCCTTCATGCACAACTGTTTCGCCCGCAGTTGGAGCGGCGCGGCGCAATTGATCCGCACGGGCTCGAAGCGACTGATCTGGGCGACGATCCCGGCGAACACCTGGGGTATCGGCCGGAATTGCCCGGGCCAGGTCGCGCGGTTGTGCGGCCACGAAAGCCACACGGCGGCCTGCGGTTCCCACTCGGCCGGCATGCGAAAGCCCAACGCGGCAGGCGTTTTCTTGGCGGCCATGGTCAGTCGATGTAGCGCTTCGTGATGTCTCCGTAGGCGTCGATCCGGCGGTCGCGCAGGAACGGCCAGTGCGTGCGCGTGGTGTCCACGCTGCCGAGGTCGACCGGCACGAGCAGGATCTCCTCCTTGTCTGCGCTGGCCTTGGCGAGGACTTCGCCGCTGGTGCCGGAGACGAAACTCTGGCCCCAAAATTCGATGCCCTCACCTCCCGCCGGTTTCTCGGCCCCGATCCGGTTGGTCACCGCGACAAAGCAACCGTTGGCCACGCCATGGGAGCGCTGGATCGTTTCCCAAGCGCCATGCTGGTTGACGCCATATTTCTTCTTCTCCTTGGGATGCCAGCCGATGGCCGTCGGATAGAACAGGATCTCCGCCCCCTGCAAAGCGGTGAGACGCGCTCCTTCAGGGTACCACTGATCCCAGCAGATCAGGACGCCGATCTTGCCATACTTGGTCTGCCAGGCGCGAAAGCCCGTGTCGCCGGGCGTGAAGTAAAATTTCTCGTAGTAGAGCGGATCATCCGGGATGTGCATCTTGCGGTAGATGCCCAGCAGTTTGCCGTCCGCATCGATAATAACCGCGGTGTTGTGATACAGGCCGCCGGCGCGCTTCTCAAAAAGCGAAGCCACAATTACAACCTTGTGCTTCCGGGCCAGTTTCTGAAACGCCACCGTGCTCGGACCAGGGATGGACTCAGCCAGCTTGAAGTTGCCGTGATCCTCGCTCTGGCAGAAATACTGCGAGCGGAAAAGCTCCTGGGTACAGATGATTTTGGCTCCCCGTTTTGCTGCCAGCTCGGCCAAGGCGAGGGTTTTACGCATATTCTCCACCGGACGGATGGAACAGGCATGCTGGAGTAGTCCCAAAGTGACCTTCATTTGCTGCAGCGAACGTCCGGAAGGCCGGAATGACAAGAATTCTCAATCAACAGACAGGCTTAAGTAGGCTTTGACAATTGAGAGATGAATTGTAAAAACACCCCAGCTACCACCTCCTGCCTATGTGCGCCGAACCCCGCCCCCTGATCGTTGCTGTCGAAGACGAAGTCGAACTCTCCAACCTGATTGCCCAGCATCTGGAGGAAGCTGGCATGAATGTGCAGGTCTATCCCCGGTGCGCCCCAGCCCTTCGCTTCCTGCAGCATAATTTCGCCAACCTGATCCTGCTCGATGTCAACCTGCCCGACGGCTCGGGGTTTGATCTCATCAAGCAGTTGAAAGCGGAAGACATCAATGTCCCGGTTATTTTCCTCACGGCCAACACGCACGATGAGGCCAAGGTCCAGGGTCTCAACCTCGGGGGCGATGACTACATCACCAAACCCTTCAGCTACACCGAGGTCGTCGCCCGCATCCGGGCGGTGCTGCGCCGCACCGAGTCGCATACCGACCACAATGTCACGAAGAACCTGCGGACCACCGATGGCCCGTTCGAGTTTCTCGGGGCCAAAATTCACCCTGAGCGCCTGGAGATCGAGTTCCCCAACGGCACGATTTTCAAGACCGGCCGCAAGGAACTGGGCATTCTTGCCTACCTGCACACCCATCGGAACATCGTGATCACCCGCAAGGAGCTCATTCACTCCGTCTGGGGCATCCACGCGGACATCCGCAGCCGTTCACTCGACCAGTATATCGTCAAGGTCCGCGCCGCCTTTGGCAAGAACGGCATCTCCCTCGACTGCTTCAAGACCGTTCACGGCATTGGTTACATCTTCGAGCCATCGGCCGCCTGAACCCTCGCCGGTTCAAAAAAGCTCCTTCTGCCCCGTGTAGCGGATCCGTGCCTCCACCAGCGAAGACTTCATCTCGAGCGACTCGAGCAGCTGGAATATCTTCTCCGTCTGCGGCTCACCCGGACCGACATGTGGCAACGGCGACTCGGTGCGCAGCGTCGTCAGTTTCAGGTTCATCCGCAGTCGCTCCGCCTCCTTGGCCACCGCCTCGCGGAAACGCTCGGGTTTGAGGCTCCCCGCGCCTGCAATGATTCCCTCCAGTGAGCGGAATTCCTCAAACCACTTCGTCGCTGTCTTGGGTCCGACGCCGTTGATGCCGGGGATGTTGTCCGAGGTGTCACCGATGAGCGCAAGATACTCGGCGATCTGCGATGGCGGCACGCCGAACTTCTCCGTCACCCCGGCCGCGTCCAGCACCCGCCAGCCAAGCTTGGGATTCGCCGTGGGCGGCGGCAGCAGGATCTTGATCCGGTCGTCCACGCACTGGGCGAAATCCTTGTCCGCGCTCACGATCAGCACCTCATGGCCGGCGTTGGCCAGCATCCGCGCCTGGGCGGCCAGCAGATCATCCGACTCCACTCCGTCGAGTTCCACGCCGACGAGGCCCATGGCCCGGGTGAGTTCCTTGATGAGGGGAATCTGTTTCTCCAACGGCTCGGGCGTCTCCTTGCGCTGGGCCTTGTATTCCGGGTGCAGCGCCAGGCGGTCAAGCGAACCACCGAGATCGAAGAAAACCAGCATGCCGTCGGGCTTCTCCTGATCCTGCAGCCGCCACATCGTCTTGACCCAGCCGTGCAGCGCGCCGGTGGGGAACCCATCGGGACGGGTCAACTCGGGCATCCCGTAGAACGCCCGGAACGCCATGTTGTAGCCATCGACCAGCAGCCATTTCGCCATGGGTCGACGCAATCGTCTAACCCACCGCGGGCAAACTCAATTCTGCGGCAACGGCGATTCGGGCTTCAGTACACCTTAAGGGCGCGGATCTCCTGTCCCTTCGCCTTGAGCGCCACCATCTCATCCCCATCCAGGAATTTCTCAAACTTGCCCAGTACGACCGGGTACAGTTGCTTGAGGGCGCCCGCCATCGCTTCGGTTTGTCCCATGTAGAGATTCTTGGGGGTGGCGCTGTAGCCGACCAGAGCCTGGCCGCCGCAACCGTCGGCCCGGTATTGTGCCGTGGCCTCGTAGATTTCGACCCCGCTTACCTTGACCGGCTCGAGCTCGAGTTTCTTGATCCACATTTTCTCCCCGGAGAGCGGCTCCTGCATGATAAAACTGATCCACCCGG
>JANMTJ010000064.1:0-1565 GCA_031390295.1 Oleiharenicola sp. | reverse complement strand
GGCCGACCGGCCGGGCGTGGTAGGCTACTCCAGCTCCGTGGCGATCTCGGCGACCTGGCGCGCGAAGGTGACACCGCTTTCCGGCGGGAAGTGCTTCAGCGAGTCGGCGCGCAGCCTTGGTGCATGGTCGCGGAGGTAGGTGTCGAAGGCCTTGCGGGCGGGGAACACGTATTGCACCTCGACGGCGGCCGGGGCGGTGTCGCTCGCGCGGTCGGGCAGCACCACCCGCACGCCGTGGGCCCCGCCGGCCTTCACCTGCAGCAGGTGATTGGGCGCCAGCCAGGCGAGGTAGCGGCCGCGCTGCTGGACATCACGGCAGGTGGAGCGAACGGTGTAGAGGATGGCGGGCATGGCGGGAGAGTGAGAGTGAAAGGGAGGGTGACGGGTGGAAGCCGGCCCGACGTTGGTCCCGATGGTCCGGTCACGACCGGTTCGCAGGGCCTTGGCGCCGCAGCAGGTACATGGGCGTGGTCTCGAAATTCTTCGCCGTCGTGAGATGCCCCACGTATTCGGAGGTCACGCCGCTGTCCGGCTCGAGCCGCAGCAACGCGGCGAAGCCCGTCGTCACGTAGACCTCGCCCGCGGGGGTGCGCGGTTCGATCCGGGCGGCCCGCGTCAGGCCGCGGCCCATCACCATCGGCATGCGCAGCACCGGGTCATAGACCGGCACCAACGGCGCGGTATGGCCGCCCAGCCGCAGGCCCATGTCCGCGGGCAGGCCAGCCGCCGCGAGGTCCACCGCATGCAGCCGCTCCTGCAGGTCGAGCGCGCAGCGGGCGCCGTTCACAGCGTCATCCATCACCAGGAACAGCCCGTCGCCCCAGGTGTTGCGCACGATCACATGCTCGGCGTAGCGGTCGAGCACCTCCGCCACCGGCTGCATGACCGTGGCGAGGAAAATCTTGATGTGCTCGTCGCGCAGGCGGCTGAAGCCCTTGAAGTCGCCGAAGAGCACCGAGCGGATCACCCGCTTGGACGACACCGTGAAGGGGGCCACGGTCTGGGTGCGCGTCGAGTTGACCCGGATGATTTCGGTCGTGCCGCCGGCGTGCCGCCATTGCTGGATGTCGTGGGCGGTGCCGCCCGTTTCCGAGCCCTCCTCACCGTCGAACACGGCCAGCTGCCACATGCGGGCATCGATGCTCTCCGCGCGGTTCATCGCCTGCCCCATGGCGATGCGGGCGGCATAGGCGAACAGCACGGCGTCCCCGTTGTAGGCGCTATCGCTGGCCACCGTGACCGATGTCGCCGCAGCCAGGCAGCGTTGGAAGCGTTCGGTCCAGCCCGGACCGGCCGGGGCCACACTGATCGCCACAAATTCCTCGAGGTCGAACGGCAGCACGAGATGGAGTTCGGCCCCGAGCTCCAGCGCGATCTCCGCGATGATGATGTCGGCCCCGCACGCGAGCGAGCCGTGCGCGAAGCCGACCGGTCTCGCCTTCAGCCGGGCCCGGACCTGTTCCGCCACCGCCGTCTGCTGGTCATGTGGGAAACGGGAGGGCGCGCCGGGCGGCGCCGTCATGTGTCCGCAAAAGTGCACCACGTCGGGCTGAGTCAGCACCGCG
>JANMTJ010000063.1:0-2726 GCA_031390295.1 Oleiharenicola sp. | reverse complement strand
CCGGCTTCTACAACGAGCTCCTCGCCCGCGAGCGCCTCGACACCACCTGCCTCGGCAACGAGGTCGCCCTGCCCCACGCCCGCACCGAGCACGTGAAGAAGATCGTGCTCGCCGTCGGCCGCAGCTCCGGCGGGGTGCTTTTTGAAAATTGCAACCAGACGGTGCGGCTCATGTTTGTCCTGGGCACCCCGAAGAACAATCCCACCGATTATCTGATTCTCGTCGGCGCGCTCTGCCGCCTGATCAAGGACGAATCCAGCCGCGCCGCGCTCATGGCCGCGCCGACCCCCGAGGCGTTCATCGCAACGGTGATCGAACTCGAGAACAAGCTCCTCGGCCCGGCGAAGTAGCCGCGCCGCGGGCGAAGTCGCCCGCGCTCCATTCAATCTCTCGGCTGGTGCCACGGCGACCCCGCCGTGGATTCCTCCCCCCCAGCCCGGGCTTGCCCGCCACAGGCCGGGCTTGCCTCATGCCGCTGCCCGCGCAGCATCGGCTTCGTCCATGATCCATTCCTTCATCTTCAGCGAAGGCAAACTCGTCGGTCGCGACCTTGAACTCGACGCCCTGCGGCTGGTGCATGGCGACAAGGGACTCATCATCTGGGTCGACCTCGAGAATCCCACCGATGAGGAGACCAAGGCCGTCCTCGAGGGACTGTTCCAGTTCCACCCATTGGCCATCGAGGACTGCGTCACCCCCAGCCCGCTGCCCAAGATCGAGGACTACGAGGACTACCTCTTCATGGTCACGCACGCCGTGGACTACAACCGGGAGAACAAGTTCGCCACCACGGAGCTCGACCTGTTCCTCGGCAAGGAATTTCTTGTCACTTATCACCGCACCACCCTGCGCTCCGTCAGCACCCTGACCGAGCGGCTGGCCAAGAATGTCGGCCTCGGCCCGCGCGGGCCTGACCGGCTCGCCCACTCCCTGCTCGATCTGCTCGTGGACTATTACCAGCCCATGCTCACCGAGCTGCACGCCGAACTGGAGGAAATCGAGGAGATCGTGCTGAGCAAGAACTCCGACGAGACGTTCGTCGCCGAGCTCCTTCAGGTGCGCGGCGATTTCTCCAAGCTCCGGCAGATTGTGCGGCCGCAACGCGACGTCATCGAGCGGCTCTCCCGCGGCGACAGCAAATTCATCCGCGCCAAGCTGCTGCCCTACTACCGCGACCTGCGCGACAACCTCGCCCGGCTTGACGAGACCGTTGTCGGCTACCACGAGCGCCTCATGCTCGCCTTCGACATCTACCTCAACAAGGCCGCGGGCGAGGCCAACGAGGGCATCAAGTTCCTCACCGCTCTCACCGCCATCACCCTGCCGGTCATGGTCATCGGCACCTGGTATGGCATGAACTTCGAATTCATGCACGAGTTGCAGTCGCCGCACGGTTACCTCTACGCCTTGGGTGTCACGCTGGTGGCCACCTTGCTGACCGCCATCTATCTGAAGAAGAAGAGATGGTTCTGAGGCGCGTGCCGCCGGTCGATGCTTCCGACTGTAACGGCCACACCGCCACTGGCCCCTTGCCAGCACTGGCCGGCGGGTAATCCTGCCGGGATGCGTCCCGCCTTGGAACCCGCACCCGTGCGAACAATCCTGCGATGAAGGAGCTGCTCCACGACTTCCGCATCCGTCGGCTCCTGCTCGCCAACATCACGGGCTCCATCGGCTCGGGGGTGACCCTCTTCTCCGTTCCTTGGCTGCTGGTGCACCAGCCCGGCGGCAATGCGACCTACGGCACCGTCACCCTGGTCACCACCGTCGCGCTCTTCCTCTTCATGCCCTACTACGGCGTGTGGGTGGACCATCACTCGCGCAAGATGATGCTGCTCGGCAGCGAGCTCTTCGGCTTTGCTGCCACCGCCGCGCTGGCCGTCACCGGCGCGGTCTCCGGGCAGTACGCCCTCTGGCAGCTCGCCGCGATCTACTTCTGCGGCATGCTCTACTACACGCTGCACTTCCCGGCGAAGTTCGCCTTCCTTCAGCAGGTTTTCGACAAGTCCCAGTACCAGTCGCTCATGGGCCTCATGGAGGTCCAAGGGCAGGCGGCGATGATGGTCGCCGGCGGCCTCGGCGCCATTCTGGTCGAACACGTCAGCCTGACGACGATCCTGCTGTTCGACGCCGCGACCTACCTGTTCAGCTTCACGATCCAGTCCACGATTCCGTACCGACCGACCCACCTCGGGCAGAACGATGCGCCCCATCCCTCCGCCTGGCAGGCCATCGGCGAGGGCTGGCAATGGCTGCGTGACCGGCCGCGCCTGACCGTATTCTTTGCCGCATCGCTCATGCCCTTCATCGCCATCATGGTCGGCAACTATCTTTTCCCGATCTACATCGCGCAGACCCTGCACGCCGGTGCGTGGGTCTTCGGCGCCGGGGAGATCATCTTCGCGCTGGGGGCGGTCTTCGCCGGGATCTGGCTGCCGCGGCTCATCGGCGAACATTCCGCCCGGGGCACGGTGCCCGTGACCATGGCGATCTTCGCCGCCGGGGCCGCCCTCCTGGTGCTTTTCCCCAACACCGCGCTCTATCTCGTCGCCTCCCTCCTGCTCGGGTTTGGGAATGCGGGGATTCGCGTCGCCCGCAGCGCCGCCATCCTGCACCTCGTCGACAACCGGGTCATGGGTCGCGTCAGCTCGTTCTTCCACGCCTATGACCGGGTGCTCCGCACCCTCCTGACCTCGGCCGTCATCGCGATCGTTGCCGCCGGCGGG
>JANMTJ010000059.1:0-3782 GCA_031390295.1 Oleiharenicola sp. | reverse complement strand
GGTCCGGCGAGGTAAAGGCCGCTGCCCTCGGTCATGAGAATCTGGTCACACAGCACCGGCAGGTAGGCGCCGCCCGCGACACAGTTGCCCATGATCGCGGCGTACTGGGGGATGCCGGCCGCGGAGATCACGGCATTGTTGCGGAAGATACGGCCGAAATCGTCCTCGTCGGGAAAGATCTCATCCTGCATGGGCAGGAACACACCCGCCGAATCCACCAGATATACGAGCGGGAGGTTGCATTCAAAGGCAATGCGCTGGGCCCGCAGCACCTTCTTGCAGGTCATCGGGACAAAGGCGCCGGCCTTCACCGTGGCATCATTCGCCACGATCATGCACGGACGGCCCCCGATGTCGGCGATCCCCGTGTAGACGCCCGCGCCGGGAAAGGCGCCCCATTCGCGATACATGCCGTGGGCGGCCCACAGGCCGAGTTCAAGGCAGGCCGCCGGGTCGTCGACCAGGGCCGCGATCCGTTCCCGCACGAAAAGCCGGCCAAGCTTGTGCTGACGGGCCTGTCCATCCGCGCCGCCGCCTTCGCGGAGTGCGTCTTCCTGTTGGGCAATTTCGTGGTGGCAATCGAGGAGGCTCTTGGGGGGCGGCACGGGCGGGGTAAGTTGAACGTTCCGGATTACACGCTCACTATAATTTCCGCTGCGGGCAAATTGCAATCGCGGCATCGTCATACCCCAAACGGAGTATTGTGGGCCGGCCCGCCCCGGAAAATAGTTATCAGGCTCGTCCGCGGCGGGCGCCTGATCCATGCTGGGTTTGTTCCCGCCCCTCGGCCGAATCAACTCCGTCACCCCATGAATCCCGCCAACCCCGCCGGACTATCGTTCTGGTTCGAACACCTTTCGCCGGCTGAAAAAACCTTTCTGGAGAAGGTCGCGATCTTCACTGAAGCCGAAGTCGCACCCCACGCCGAATCGTGGGAAAAACAGGAGATGCTGCCCCGCGCCATCTTCACCAAGGCGGGCCGGCTCGGCCTGCTGGGCATGACGGCCCCGCGGGCACTCGGCGGCCAGGGTTTCGGTTATGTGGCCTCTGCCTTGGCCGTCCGCGAAATCGCTCGGCACCAGGCCGCCCTCGCCATCGACATCGCCGCGCACAATTCGCTCGGATGCGGCCACCTGCTCGCCGCCGGCAGCCCGGCGCAGCACCGGCGGGTGATGCCAAAATTGCTGAAGGGCACCTGGCTGGCCGCCTGGGCCCTGACCGAACCGGAAGCCGGCAGCGACAGTGGCGGCGTGCAAACCGTCGCCACCGAGGTTGGCCGCGGCCAATGGGAACTCACCGGCTTCAAGCGCTACATCACCCTCGGCCACACGGCGGATGTCCTCGTCGTGATTGCCGTCACTGGGCAGACGCCCGAGGGTCGGAAAGAGATCAGCGCCTTTCTCGTCAAGCGCACCGAGATTCAGCCGGGGCGCAAAGTGCCCACTTGCGGGCTCCGGGCCAGCGACACGGCGGAGTTCAGCCTGACCAGGGCCAAGGGTGAATTGATCGGCGCACGCGGCCAGGGCCAGGCGGCGGCTCTCGGCTGCCTCGACAAGGGACGGATCGGCGTGGCCGCGGTCTCGCTCGGACTCGCCCGGGCGGCACTCGACGCCGGGTTGAAGCACGCCGTCACCCGGCGGCAATTTGGCAAGCGGCTCGCCGATTTTCAGGCCCTGCAGTTCATGCTCGCCGACTGCGAGGTCGAACTGCGCGCCGCCGAGGGGCTGGTGCTGCAAGCGGCCGTACTGGCCACCCGCGGGGTGCGCCACACGGTGGAGTCATCGGTCGCCAAACTCTACGCCTCCGAGGCCGCCTCCCGCATCTGCAACCGCGTCCTGCAGATTCACGGCGGCTACGGTTACACCCGTGACATCCCGGTGGAGCGCTACTGGCGCGATGCCCGCCTGAGCGAGATTGGCGAGGGCTCTTCCGAGGTGCAGCGCATCGTCATCAGCCGGGCGCTGCTCAAGTCGGTCGACACGGCCCTGGCCTCCGCGCGCTAAACCAGCAGGGTGAATGGTTTGCCGCCGTGATCCGGCGGCAATTTTTTGCAGACTCGACACGGCGGAAAATCTGCCAACGCTGCCCGGTGAAATTCGCTGCCGGTCAGCACTCCGGAAGGGTGGCAGAGTGGTCTATCGCGGCGGTCTTGAAAACCGCTGAACCGCAAGGTTCCGGGGGTTCGAATCCCTCCCCTTCCGCCATTTTTCCCCACGTATCACCACACCCACCATGTCCAAGGGAGTCCAGCTGCGCGATGTCGAGACCAGGGACCTGCCCGTGCTTTTTCAGCACCAGCTTGACCCGGAAGGCATCCGCATGGCCGTCGTGAATCCGCGCAACGCCGAGGCGTTCGATGCCCACTGGCGGAAGATTCTCAGCAATCCAGGTGTCATCGCCAAGACGATCACCCTGGATGGCTTGGTGGTCGGCCACATCTCGTGCTTCCGCGCGGAGGGGCAGGATGAAGTCGGTTACTGGATCGCCAAGGAACACTGGGGCAAGGGCATCGCCACCCGGGCCCTCGCGTTGCTGCTCGAGCAGGTCACAATCCGTCCGCTGCACGCCACCTGCGCCCGGGCCAATGCCGGCTCCATCCGGGTGCTGCAGCGATGCGGCTTCACGCTCGCCGGCTGCCACCTGGAGCCGGCCAGTGAACGCTACCCGGCCTGCGAGGTGGCGACTTACATTCTCACCTAGGACAACACGCCTGCAGCTCAATGCGGCCGTTTCCCGCCTGCAGCGCGTAGAGTGGTGATCAGTCGTCGCGGCGGGAACCGCTCAGGATCAGGAGAATGTGCAGCAAGCTGCCCAGTGAGGCCACGAAGGCGGCAACGTAGGTCAACGCGGCGGCATCCAAGGTCTGATTGACGCCGGGCATCTCATCCCGGTCGAGGATGCCGAGGTTGACGAGCTGCGCCTTGGCGCGGTTGCTGGCGTCAAATTCCACCGGCAGCGTGATCATCTGGAAAAGGCAGATGACCGCCAGGGCCACGGCGCCGAGCGTCAGGAAGATGCCGCCCAGCCCCTGGGCCCCGAGCACGATGCCGACGATGATGAGCAGCTGGGAGGCACCGGACGAAATCTGGGTGGCCGGGACCAGCACTTGGCGGAACTTCATCATGGCGTAGCCGACCTTGTGCTGGATGGCGTGACCGGCCTCGTGCGCCGATACGCCCAACGCAGCCAGGCTGGTGCCGTCGTAATTGTGCTCGGAAAGGGCCAGGCGCTTGTTGGAGGGATCATAATGGTCGGTCAATTGACCGGCGACCCGGACGATTTGCACGTCATGGATGCCGGCGCTTTCCATCACGGCGGCGGCCGCCTCGCGCCCGGTGATGCGCCCCCGTGAGGGTATCCGGACGTTCCGGTTGTAGGCGCTGGAGACACGGAATTGCGCATACAGACCGAAGAGCATGGGAACAGCGATAAGGGCAAGCATGAGCATCATAAGATTAAGTGGGTTGAATGCTGATACCAATTACCATGGCTGGTGTTTTTTCCAGCGAAAATGGCCGGACTGGAAACGGTGGCGGCCGTTATAATTGGGCCAGTCCCGCCCGCTCCAGCAGGGCCTGCTGGTCAGGTAGCCGGCCCATGAAATCCACGAAGAGCTCCATGGGGTCGGCGCCGTTGCCCCTGCTGAGAACTTTGGTCGCAAACTCCCCGCCGACCCGGCCGTTGAAAATACCCTCGCGCTTGAACCGCGTGAAGGCGTCCGCGTCCAGCACCTCGGCCCACTTGTAGGAATAGTAGCCGGCCGCGTACCCGACCGGGTCACC
>JANMTJ010000720.1:0-2209 GCA_031390295.1 Oleiharenicola sp. | reverse complement strand
CCTCGGCTTCATGGCCAACCTCACCTTCCTCGACAGCGAGGCCACCTACCCGACGCGCCCCGGCGAGGACGTGCCCTTCATCGGCCAGTCCGACCAGGTCGGCAACCTCGGCCTGACCTACGAGAAATCCGGCCTGTTGGTCCGCCTCGCGCTCAACTTCCGCTCCGAGCGCCTGCGCGAGGACGAACCCCTCGGCGGCAGCGCGCCGCAGGATCTCTACGTCGACGACTTCAAGCAGCTCGACCTCACGGTCCGCTACAAGTTCGCGCGCAACTGGGAGGTCTACACCGAATTCCTCAACCTGACGGACGAGCCCTTCCGGGTTTTCCTGAAGAGCGACAACGGCCAGGGCAACCGCCTCGGCCAGGTCGAGGAATACGGCTGGAGCGCCAACTTTGGCGTGCGCTGGAAACTCTGATCCAATTGGTTTGGGTAGCAACCAAGCCAGGCGGGCCGGATGCCCGCGTGGCCCATTTCACTCCAACTTCCCCATGCGATTTCTTCTCCTGCTGGCTTTCACCTTTCTTGCCGCTGCGGCGCAGGAAACCCACGCGCCGTTCCGTCCCGATCTGCCGGCCGGCGCCGCCTACGCGCTCGATGCCCGGAAGCTGCACCCCACGCAATTCTGCCACGGCTGGCGCGAGGTGGTGGCCAAGAAGGGCAGGATCGACGCCATGTCGCCCGCCGAGGTGAAAGCCTACCTGATCGACAAGGACGTGCCGGTCGTCATCGGACCCGGCGGCGTGCCCTACATGACCGACGGGCACCACACGTTGCGCTCCCTCATCGAGTCAAATGCGGCCGACAAGACCGCCTATGGCCACATCCTGGCCAACTGGTCGGACTTGGAGCCCGAGGCATTCTGGGCGCGGATGCAGGCGAACAACTACACCTACCTGAAGGACGCCAACGGGCACAGCCAGCCGCACTCGGCGCTGCCGGAGAGCCTGCTCGTCATGCAGCGCGATCCCTGGCGCGGGCTCGCGTGGGGCGTGATGAAGGCGGGCGGATTCGAGGAGAAGAAGGGCGTGTTTTTCCAGGAATTTCTCTGGGCCGACTATTTTCGCGACAAGGTCCGCTGGGACGACCGGGACGACGGCGCCTTCTCCGACGCGGTCAAAACCGCCAGTGTGCTCGCCCAGGTTCCCGCCGCCGCCCACCTGCCCGGCTACCGGACCGCCGCGCTGCAGCCGCGCGTGATCACCGAACCGACGAAACACGACACCGACGATCCTGCGATCTGGATCAACCCGGACGATCCGGCGAAGAGCCTGATCGTCGGCACCGACAAAAACGCCGACGGGGCACTCTATGTCTTCGATCTCGACGGCAGGATTGTGACGACGGTGCCGGGCCTGAAGCGGCCGAACAACGTCGACATCGCCTATGGCCTCCGGCTCGGCGGCAAGCCGGTGGACCTCGCCGTCGTGACCGAGCGCGAGAGGCAGCGGCTGCGCGTTTACCGCCTGCCGGACATGCAATGCCTCGATCAGGGCGACCTCACCGTTTTCGACGGCGACAAGACGCGCGCCCCGATGGGCGTCGCCCTTTACCGGCGTCCGAGCGACGGCGCCCTCTTCGCCATCGTGGGCGGCAAGTCCGGTCCGGCCGAGGGCTACCTCGGTCAATACCGGCTGGAGGACGACGGCACCGGCCACGTAAAGATGACGCTCGTCCGGCAGTTCG
The DNA here is from genome assembly GCA_031390295.1 of Oleiharenicola sp. Lineage (GTDB taxonomy): Bacteria > Verrucomicrobiota > Verrucomicrobiia > Opitutales > Opitutaceae > Lacunisphaera. The sequence goes on along the minus strand of JANMTJ010000720.1, from coordinate 523 downwards.
GCGCCTACAGTGGCAAGGCGGAGATCGAGGCCATCGCGGTCGATGCCGAGCTCGGCTACGTCTACTATTCCGACGAGACCGTGGGCGTGCGCAAATACGCGGCCGATCCGGATGCGCCCGAGGCAGGCAGGGAGCTGGCACTCTTCGCCACCACCGGCTTCGCTTCCGACCACGAGGGCATCTCGATCTATAAGACCGGCCCCGGCACCGGCTACCTCCTCGTCTCCGACCAGCAGGCGAACCGGTTCCAGATTTTTTCCCGGGAGGGAGCTCCCGGCCACCCGCACCAGCACGCCGTCATCCGGAAGGTCGACGTCGCCGCCATCGAGAGCGACGGCAGCGACGCGACCAGCACGCCCCTGGGCGACCGGTTCCCGCACGGCTTGCTGGTGGCCATGTCCAATGGCCGGGTCTTCCACTATTACTCGTGGGACGACGTTGCACAGGCGGCGGGCATGAAATAACCGCCGCCCGGCCAACTTATGACGGACAGCAGGACGTTCATAGGTTGACGGCGTGGAGC
>JANMTJ010000695.1:0-2457 GCA_031390295.1 Oleiharenicola sp. | reverse complement strand
CTCTACACCTTCATGCCGGCGGGTCTGCGGGTCATGCAGAAGATCAGCCAGCTCTGCCGCGAGGAGATGGACCGCGAGGGGGCGATCGAGCTTGCCATGCCCTTCATCCACCCGGTGGAGAACTGGACGGACGGCCCGCGCTGGGGCGCGGCGCGCGAGATCATGTATCGCGTGGACCATGCCGGGGCCGGCAAGGGCCGGGCCAAGGAACCGGAGTTCGTCCTCGGGCCGACACATGAGGAAGTCATCACGCCGCTGGTGAAGGCCGAGATCACGAGCTACCGCGACCTGCCCAGGAATTTCTACCAGATCGGCACCAAGTTCCGGAACGAGATCCGCCCGCGCTACGGCCTGATGCGCGCCCGCGAATTCGTGATGAAGGACGCCTACAGCTTCGACGTGAACGACGAGGGCGCGATCGCGAGCTACAACAAGATGAAGCGCGCCTACACGGCGTTCTTCTCCCGGTGCGGCCTGAAGACCATCGCCGTCGAGGCGGACACCGGCGTGATGGGCGGCAGCTTCTCCCATGAATTCATGGTCCCGGCCCCGGTCGGTGACGACGACATCGTCTATTGCGACGAGAGCGGCTACAGCGCCAACCGCGAAAAAGCCACCAGCGGTCTCGTGCCCAAGGACCTTGCCGACGCCACGCCCGTGGGTGCGCTCGAGGAGTTCGCCACCCCGGGCATCGTCACCATTGCCGCCCTCGCCGCCGCGCCCTATCACGTGGCCGCCGACAAACAATTCAAGACCCTCGTCTACATGGGTGATGGCAAGCCGTTCCTGGTCGTCCTGCGGGGCTGCGATGATCTGGAGCAGGCCAAGCTGGGCACACTGGGCTTTCAACTGTGGCGTCCGGCGACCCCGGAGGAAATCGAGCCGGTCATGGGTGCGAAACCCGGCAGCCTCGGCACCGTCAGGGGTACGATCAAGAATCCCACGGCGCTGGCCGGCATCTTCGCCGACCATGCCATCCGCCTCGTCGGCAACGGCACGACCGGCGCCAACAAGGACGGTTTCCATCTGCGCAACGTGAATGTGGTCCGCGACCTGGAGGTCACGAAATTCGGCGACTTCCGCACCGTGCGGGCCGGCGAGCCCGACCCGAAGTCCGGCCAGCCGCTGAAGATCGCCCGCGCCATCGAGGTCGGCCACGTCTTCAAGCTCGGCACGAAATACTCTGAGAAGTTCGGCGCCGTCTACACCGACGACCAGAAGCAGTCGCACCCGATGGTCATGGGCTGCTACGGCATCGGCATCAGCCGCACCCTGCAGGCCGTCATCGAGCAGAGCAACGACGCCGACGGCATCATCTGGCCGTGGCACGTCGCGCCGTGGCAGGTTCTGGTGGTCAACCTCGACCCGCAGGACGCCGCCGCCAGCGACCTCTGCAAGAAACTCGGCCAGATTGCCGAGTCCGCCGGGGCCGACGTGCTCATCGACGACCGGGCCGAGCGCCCGGGCGTGAAATTCAAGGACGCGGACCTCATCGGCCTGCCGCTGCGCCTCACGGTCGGTGGCCGGGGCCTGAAGGAAGGCATCTTCGAGATGAAATGGCGCGCGTCGAAGGACGTCGCCAAGGTAGCCATCACCGACGCGGAAACCACGGTCGCCTCGGCCGTTCGCGAAGCCGCCGCCAAAGCATGATGGATTCCGAGTCCAAGCCCCGTTCCCATCCGGTGCCGGTGACGGCAGCCAAACCGCAACAGTCGGAGCTTTGGCGGGTGGTGGTGCTCAACGACCCGGTGAACCGCATGTCCTACGTGGTGATGGTGCTGCGCCGGGTGCTGGGTCTCACGGAGGTGCACGCCCGCAAGCACATGCTCGAGGTGCATGAGCAAGGTCGCTCCATTGTCTGGACCGGCACACGGGAGCAGGCGGAGGCCTACATGTTCGCCCTGCAGCAGTGGCACCTCACGGCGGTGATCCAGCCCGATGAAGGCTCCTGATCCGCATCCACTTTGCGTTGCTATCCCACCGTGCCCGCCTTTCACGTTGCTCCTACACGCCAACCAAACCGAGTCGGGATCCTCGTGGTCGCAAAATGAAGCAGGTTGAGATCAAGCTGAACATCAGCGCCGTGGCCCCGCTGCTCGACGTCATCAAGCAGGCGGCGGATGACCTGCGGGGGACACTCGCCATCGCCGCGACCTTCCCCGAGGAAGATGCGGACTTCACCGAGACCTGGACGCAGGAATTGATGGCGGCGCAGAACAGCGACGTGCGGGAGTTGCTGGGGCTGTTCGACGCGGAGTTCTTCGAGGACGGGGCCATCTCGATCGACACGAACAACTGCGAGTCGTTGCTGCGCGGGTGCGCGGCGGTGCGGATCCGCATTTTGGCGCGCTGGCTGCAGGAGGTGCCGGCCGAGATCATCGAGGACGAGGAGGCCCCGATCTCGGAGATCCCGGATGAGCTGCGGCTGCCCTTCGCCGCGTACACGTTCCTCGACCA
>JANMTJ010000687.1:0-1706 GCA_031390295.1 Oleiharenicola sp. | reverse complement strand
AAGTCGCGCGAGGAGCTGCCGGTGTGCCTGGGCTCGTTGCCCGCGACATTGCTCGGCCAACCGGTCGAGGTCTGTGTGGTCAACAACTCGCCGGGAGACGGCGTGGCGGAATGGATCGCGCGCGAGTTCCCGGCGGTGCGGCTCATCGAGCCCGGCACCAACGCCGGCTTTGGCCGCGCCAACAACCTCGGCTATCGCGCCACGACTGGCGAATGCGTGCTGTTCCTCAATCCCGACACGGTCAGCAATGCCGCCACGCTGGAGCATTGCGTACAGCGAGTGCTGGCCGAGCCGAAGCTGGGCCTGATCTCACCGCGCTTGGTGCAGGCCGACGGCAGCATGGATCTAGCCTGCCGTCGGGGGATACCGACGTTGTGGGACGGTTTCTGCCGGGCGAGCGGTCTGGCTGCGGCGTTTTCGCGTTCGGCGATGTTCGCCGGCTACAATCTCACGCATCTGCCGGCGGACGGCACCTACGAGGTCGGGGCCATCAACGGTGCCTTCATGATGGGCCGGCGGGAAGTTTTCGAGAAGGTCGGCCAGTTCGACGAGCAGTTCTTCATGTATGGCGACGACCTCGACCTGTGCATCCGGGTGGCGCGGGCCGGATATCGGATCGTCTACGACGGCCGGGTGCCGTTCACCCACCTCAAGGGACTGAGCGTGGCAAAGGATTTCGACCGGATGTCCGTGGCGGTCTTCGACGCGAACCGGGACGTCTACCTGAAGCACTTCGGTACTTCGGCCCTCGCGCGTGCGAAGTGGCGCACGATGTTCGGACTGTGGAAAAGGGTCGCGCGCCTGCGGGCGAGACTGCGCGGGCACCGGGCGGTGCGGCCGGTATGACCGCCGTCAGGAGGGATTCTTCCAGCGGATGAAGGTCAGCAGAAGGATCTGGCAGTCGAACCAGATCGACCAGTTCTCGATGTAGTAGATGTCGTAGCGGATGCGCTCGGCGAGGTCGGTGTCGCCGCGCAGGCCGTTGACCTGCGCCCAGCCGGTCATGCCGGGATTCACCAGGTGGCGGGGCAGATAGTGCGGAATGATGGCGGAAAGCTGCTCGACATGGTGCGGACGCTCGGGGCGCGGGCCGACGAGGCTCATGTCTCCGCGCAGGACGTTCCAGTATTGCGGCAGCTCGTCGAGGTTCCAGCGGCGCAGGAACGCCCCGATGCGGAGCAGCCGCGGGTCGCCCGGCTTGGTGCTGGGGTGGGCGTCGTCGCTCGTTGCGGCGTCGGGTCGCATGGAGCGGAGCTTGTAGAGCGTGAACTCGCGGTGCCCGGTGCCGACGCGCGTCTGCCGGAAGAACACCGGGCCGCCGGGCGACTCGGCCTTGATGAGGGCGGCGAGAATGGTGAGCACGGGCGCGGACAGAACCAGCCCGACAAGCGCGCCGGCGAGATCGACCAGACGCTTGGCGGCCCGGTTGAACAATCGGGAGATGGCCAGGTCCTCCACGCCAATCACCGGGATGCTCCCGACGGTCTGGAGGCGAAGTCCCGTGAGGAAAATCGGGAAGGCGGCCGGCACGATCTTCCATTCGACGTACGCTTGTTCGCACACCGCGGTGATGGCGCGCAGCTTTTCCGCCGGTATTTCGAGATGCGCGGCGATCAGCACGTCGATTTCCTTCTCGCGGAGAATTGTGCCGAGGTCGCCGAGCGGTCCCAACACGGGCAGCGGGTTGCCGGGGGCGCCCAAGCCGT
>JANMTJ010000675.1:0-1724 GCA_031390295.1 Oleiharenicola sp. | reverse complement strand
TCGACTTGGCGGCGGTGAGGTCCTGCGGCGGGTGCGGCAGGCCGGCGAGCGGCACGGAAAACTTCACCTGCCACGGGCCCGCGAGCGGAAGCGGCGACCCGGCGCCGTCGGCGGGCACGAGCTCGAAGCGCAGGTGCGGCTCCCAGATGCCGCCGCCGCCGCCGGTGTCGAGCACGCGCACGGTGATCTCGTTGCCCGTGGCCTTGAGCGCCGCGGCCGGCACGCGGTAACTCCGTTGGGCGTTGTAGAGGGTGGTGGTGCCGACCTCGGTGCCGTTGACCCAGGTGGTGTCGTCGTCATCAATCGCGCTGAGGTGCAGCATCAGGTCGCGGCCCGCCCAGCCGGCCGGCAGGTCGAAGGTCTTGTGAAACCAGGCCACGCCGTCCCAATCCGGATGCCCGGCCTCCTCCCACAGGGCCGGCAGCTGCATGGTTTCCCAGCCGCTGGCGTCCAGGCCGCCGGCCGACCACGGGTGGGTGCCGCTGCCCGGATCGTTCGCACGGAACCACGCGTCGAGCTTGTCCAGAAATTCCTGGCGGGCCTGCACCGGGTCCACGGTCGCCTTTTTGGCCTGGTCGAGCTGTTCGATGAACTCAGGGAAAGCCGCGAGACCTTCCCGGCTGGTCCACGCCTCCGCCGGCGTGCCGCCGTAGGCGCTGTGGATGATGCCCACCGGCACGCCGCGCGCGCGGAAGACGTCGCGGGCAAAGAAGAAGCCCACGGCGGAGAAATTCGGGGCGGTGGCTGGCGAGCAGACGGTCCACGCGCCGGCGGTCGCGGTCTGCGGCGTGTCGGCCGTGCGCAACGGCACGTAGAACTGCCGGATGAGCGGCAGGTCGGCCGCGGCGACCGCGGCCTCCCCGTTGACGATCGGTTTCTGGCCGGAGTGCGGCCCGAGCTGGCGCTCCATGTTGGACTGGCCGCCGCAGAGCCAGACTTCACCGACGAGCACGTCGGTGCACACCAGCGGGGCGGGGGTGGAGCTACCGGTCACGGTGAGGGAGCGGGACTCGGCCGAGGCCGGGAGTTTCTTCAGGTCCACGCGCCACGCGCCGTCGGCGCCGGCCTTGACGGAGGTTTTCCGGCCGGCGAACGCGACCGTGACCTTCTCGCCCGGGGCGGCGGTGCCCCAGACCGGGACGGGCCGCCCCTGTTGCAAGACCATGTGGTCCCCGAAAGGGCTGGCGAGGCGCACCTCGGCGCAGAGCCGGGCGGCGGTCAGCAAGGACAAAAGGATGTGAAGCACGGGGTTTCTCATGGAAGGAAAGAGGGGGCGGATTCAGTCCAGTTGAGCGCCGTAAGTGCGACTTTCGCCGGGCTTGAGGTTGAGGGCGACGGTCTTGCCGCCGTAGCGGAGCGTGCCGCCAGTGCCGGTCACGCTGCGGACGGTGGCGCCGGCCAGTTTTCCGTCCTGCCAGGCGAGGTCGACCTCGAAGCCGCCGCGGGCACGCAGGCCCTTGATGGAGCCGGCGGGCCAGGCGCTGGGAAGCGCGGGCAGCAGGTCGATGGTGGTCGCCGCAGGCCCTGAGCCTGTCGAAGGGAGGTGGCTCTGCACGAGCATCTCGGAGAGGCCGGCGGTGAAGGCGAAGTTGCCGTCGATCTGGAACGGCGGATGGGCGTCGAAGAGGTTCGGGTAAACGCCGCCCCCGCCGCCGTAGTTGGTCGCGCTGGTGCCGCCGACGGGGCGGAGCAGGTTCTTGACGAAGACATAGGCGTGGTCGCCG
>JANMTJ010000087.1:0-11602 GCA_031390295.1 Oleiharenicola sp. | reverse complement strand
CCGCCGGAATTGTTCGTGATCGTGATCATCGCGAACGGCACGCGGCCGGCGTGTTCGATCAGGCAGCGTTCGAGTCCGGCGAGGTCGATGTTGCCCTTGAAGGGCGCGATGAGCGACGGCGACGTGGCCTCGGCACAGCGCAGGTCGAGGGCCGTGACGCCGAGAGCCTCGAGGTTGGCGCGCGTGGTGTCAAAGTGGGTGTTGTTCGGCACGATGTCACCCGACTGGCAGGCGCTCGTGAACAGGATGCGCTCGGCGGCGCGGCCCTGGTGGGCGGGGATGATGTGCTGGTAGCCGGTGACCTCGCGCACCGCGGCCTCGAAGCGGAAAAACGAGCGGGCGCCGGCATAGGATTCGTCGCCCTGCATCATGCCGGCCCATTGCGCGGAGGACATCGCGCCGGTGCCGGAATCAGTGAGCAGGTCGATGATGACATCCTCGGCCTTGAGCAAAAACAGGTTGTGGGCGGCCTGCTGCAGGGCGACCTCGCGCTGGGCGCGGGTGGTGAAGCGGATGGGCTCAACCGTCTTGATCCGGAATGGCTCGATGATGGTCTTGCTGATGGGAAACATGGATCATCGGCCCGGGCGGGCGCTGCGAATTTCGTCTCGCAGCGTTGGCAATTTTGCGGCTGTGTCGAGATCGCAAACTTCGTCGCAGGGCCATGCGGCATTCCCTTTGTCCCATGGCCGGCTCGATCAATCAGGTGCACGAAATGCAGGGTCTCTACGGCCCGTTCACCATCGCGGAACGCGTGGTGCAAAAAATCTGGCTGCGCCGGGATTTTGCCGTGGACCAGGCCGTGCTGACCGACGGCCGGAAACTGGAGATACGTTCACCCGGCACCTGGAATCTGCTCGGCGGACCCGATTTTCGCGGCGCCCGGCTGCGACTGGATGGCCGGGACATCACGGGTGACATCGAGGTGCATTTTCATGTCTCGGACTGGCGGGCGCACGGCCATGAGGCCGACCCGGCCTATGGCAAGGTTGTGCTCCATGTGGTGATGTTCCCCCCGGCTCACGCAGAAAAGCCGGTGCGGCGTGGGGATGCCGTGGAACTGCCCACCCTGGTCCTGCTGCCGATCCTGCACCGGAGCCTGGAGGAATACGCCTCGGATGACGCCTTGGAGCACATCACGGCGCGGGACGCGGCCGGGTGGATGGTGGAGTTGCTGGCCAGGCCGACCGGGGAATTGCGGCAGCAATTGCTGGACCGGGCGGTCCGGCGCTGGGCGATGAAGCAGCATTTCGCCGCCCTGCGGATCCAGAAACTGGGCTGGGCCGCGGCGGTCCACCACACCGGGCTGGAGATTCTCGGTTACCGGCACAACCGGGCGGCAATGCTGGCGGTCGCGGCCCGGCATCCGCTGGAGGCATGGGCGGGTGGAATGGATTGCGATGAAATCTTCCGGGAGCGGGCAGGGCAGTGGCAATTGCAGGGGGTACGTCCGGCCAACCACCCGCGCCGGCGATTGCGGCAGTATCAACGTGTGGCGAGCCACCGGGCGGACTGGCCGGAGATGCTGTGCCACCTGATGCCCAAGCCGGTCCCGGGCTTGGATGTCGCCACGCCCACCGCCCTGTTTCGAAAGCAGGCCGGGTTGGCCGGTCTGCGCGAGAAAATCGCCTCGCAGGTTCTCAGCCAGGCGATCGGTGGGTCCCGGCTCGACACGCTGCTGTGCGATGGCTTGCTGCCCTTGGCTGCCGCCCGGACCGGAATCGACCTGCTGCCGGTGTGGTTTCACTGGTATTTGGGCGATGTGCCACAGGAGGTCCGCCGGGCGCTGCGCGAGACCGGAATCGCAGGCCAGGGCGTGGCGCCCCTTTGTCACGGTTGGGGGCAGGGTTTGCTGGGCTGGACATTGGACCGCGATGCTCGCGCAAGTGGCTGATTTGCATAAAACTTGCCGAGGGCTTGACAAGCGTTCGCGCGGAGCAATATCTTTCACCCCCTATACAACTAGTTCACTTTCTAAAAGGTGGGCCTTCGGGTCCGCTTTTTTTTTCCCATTAATCCAAAAACCACACCATGAGCAGCGAAATCCTGTCCGTTCTCGAATACATGGAGAAGGAGAAGGGCATTCCCCGTGCCGACATGATCTCCACGATCGTCAATGCGATCAAAACCGCCGCCTTGAAAGGCGTGAATTCGGGCCAGGAGATCAAGATCGAGATTAATGCCAAGAACGGCCAGCTCAAGGCCTGGTCGCTCCTCAAGGTCGTGGACTCGCTCTCGGACTCCAAGCTCGAGATCCACGTCGAGAAGGCCCAGGTCTTCAAGCCCGGTGCGATCGTGGGCGACACCATTGAGAAGGAAATCGACCCCTCCTACCTCGGCCGCATCGCCGCGCAGACCGCCCGCCAAGCCATCATGCAACGTCTCCGGGCCTTTGAGAAGGAGCGCATCTACGACGACTTCAAGGATTCCGTGGGTGACATCGTCAGCGGCACGGTCCGCCGGCGTGAGCGCAACGACCTCTACATCGACCTCGGCAAGGCCGAGGCCGTCATGCCGGGCAAGGAACAGGTGCCCGGCGAGGAATACGCCCCCGGCGAGCGCATCCGCTGCATCCTGCTGGAGATCGAGAACAGCAGCCGCGGCCCCGAGATCATCCTCAGCCGGGCCAGTCCCAAGTTTGTCCGCCGCCTCTTCGAGCTGGAGGTTACCGAGATCGCCGACGGCACGGTCAAGATCGAGGCCTTTGCCCGCGAGCCCGGCTACCGCACCAAGATCGCCGTCGTCAGCACCGATCCCAAGGTCGATCCGGTCGGGGCCTGCGTGGGCGCCCGTGGCGCCCGCGTGAAGAGCATCGTCCGCGAGCTCGGCGGCGAGAAAATCGACATCATTCCCTACCACGCCGACACCAAGGAGATGCTCATCGAGGCGCTCAAGCCGGCCGTGCCGCGCGAGATCATCCTCGACGAGAAGAACAAGCGCCTCCTCGTCCGCGTCGTGAACGACGACCTGGCGGTGGCCATCGGTCGCAAGGGCCAGAATGCCCGCCTGACCTCCCGCCTCGTGGGCTGGCGCCTCGACATCGAGGAATACAAGGTCGTCACCGCCGATCCGCGGGTGCAGGCCATCAATCTCATCGTCAGCACCTACGCCTTCGACAAGGCCGTCGCCGAGCGTCTGGTGGCCAACGGCATCAACTCCCCGGCGGCCTTCGAGGGCGTCGAGGCCGTCGACCTGGTCGGCTTTGGTTTCACCGAGGAAGAGGCCGCTGGCGTCATCGCCAAGGTTTCCGGTTCCTAATTTGCACCACCCCCTGACCGCAGCTCCCACCACCCCCTAATGAGCATCCGCATTCACGAACTCGCGAAGAAGCTCAGCATGGACAACAAGGATCTCATGACCTTGTTGAAGGAGCGCGGCTATCCGGCCAAGAGCGTTTCCAGCACCATCGACAACATTACCGCCGAGGCCCTGGAGCAGGAGATTGCCGCCAAGAATCCGGCGCCCGCCCCGGTGGCCCCCGCGACCGTTCCCGCTCCGGTCGTGACCGAGGCTCAGCCGCTCAAGCTTCCCGCCGGCGTCTTCGTGAAATCCGTGCAGGACCTCGTCCGGGAGAAGGAAGAGGTCGCCAAGGCCGCGGTTGCCGCCCGCGCGGCGGCCCATCCTCCCGTCGCAACTGCGCCAGCCACGCCGGCCGTCCGGCCCCCGCTTCCCGCACCCATCGGCAAAGCTCCGCCGGCGCCCATGATGGCTCCGCGGGTGGTTACCCCCGTGGCTCCGACCGCTCGCCCCGCGCCCGCGGTTGCGGCCGCTCCGGTCGCCAAGGCCCCGCTCGCCCCGCCCCCCGTGCCTGCCGCCCGCCCCCCGGTGGTCCCGGCGCCCGCCGCTTCACCGGCCAAGTCTCCTCCGCTCGCCCCGCCCACGCCTACTTCGGCGGTGACCTCCGTGACCATCACCGAGGAGGGCGGCGTCAAGATCATCCACCTCAAGCCGCCGATCATTGTGCGCGACTTTGCCGTGGCGCTCGGGCTCAAGCCTTTCAAGCTGATCTCCGAGCTCATGGAGATGAGCATCTTCGCGTCGATGAACCAGTCGATCGACGAGGTCGTCGCGACCAAGGTGGCGGAGAAACACGGCTTCCTCCTCGACATCAAGCATCGCGGCGAGACTGCGGCGCCCGTCGTCACCCCGGAGAAGGCCAAGATCAACAAGGAGGAGAAGGCGCGCGAGGAGGATATCAAGAACCTCGCGCCGCGTCCGCCGGTGGTCGTCATTCTCGGTCACGTCGATCACGGCAAGACGTCGCTCCTCGACGCCATCCGCAAGGCCAACGTCGCCGCCGGTGAGGCCGGCGGCATCACGCAGCACATCGGCGCCTACCAGGTCGAGCATCACGACCGCAAAATCACCTTCCTCGACACGCCCGGCCACGCCGCCTTCACCAAGATGCGCGCGCGCGGCGCCTCCGTCACCGACATCGCCGTGCTCGTCGTGGCGGCGGACGACGGGTTCATGCCGCAGACCGACGAGGCCCTGCAGCACGCCAAGGACGCCAAGGTCGCCCTCATGGTAGCCGTCAACAAGATGGACGTGAAGGGGGCGAACCTGGATCGGGTGAAGCAGCAGATGCAGGAGCGCCAGATCGCGCCCGAGGACTGGGGTGGCGAGACCGTCACCGTGCCCGTGTCCGCCATCAAGGGGCAGGGCATCACCGAGCTGCTCGACATGATTCTTCTCCAGGCCGACGTGCTGGAATTGAAGGCCAATGCCAAGACCGAGGCCAGCGGCGTGGTCATTGAATCCCAGGTGGACGTGGGCCGCGGCCCGCTCGCCACCATCATCGTGCAGCGGGGCACGCTCCGCGTGGGCGACGCCCTCGTGTGCGGCCCGCATTACGCCAAGGTCCGCGCCATGTACGATGATCAGGGCAACACCTTGAAGGAAGCCCCGCCCGCCATGCCGGTGCGGGTCATCGGCTGGTCCGGTGCGCCCGATTCCGGGGCAAAATTCGTGACGGCCAAGAACGCCCGCGAGGCCGAGCACCTGGCCGAGGAGGCGGCGGACCTGCTGAAGAAGTCCACGGTCACCGAGGATGCCATTCCCAAGGACATCACCATTGATGCGCTTTTCGCCAACATCGCCGCCACGCAGTCCAAGGTGCTGCGGGTGGTGCTAAAGTCCGACGTGTACGGTTCGCTCGAGGCCGTCAAGAACGTGCTCGAGGGCATCAAGAGCACCAAGGTCTCGCTCAATATCGTCGCCGCGGATGTCGGCGTGATCAGCAAGAACGATGTCCTCATGGCGAGCACGGCGAAGGCCGTGATCATCGGTTTTAACACCAAGCAGGAGAACGGGGTCACCGCCCTGACCAAGCACCACGGCGTGACCATCGAGAATTTCGCGATCATCTACGAACTCGGCGACCGGGTGAAGGAGATGATGGCCGACCTGCTCGATCCCGATCTCAAGGAAAACAAGACCGGCGGCGCCGAGGTGCGCCAGGTTTTCCCCGTCGCCAAGGGTTTTGTCGCCGGCTGTCTGGTCACCGAGGGCAAGATCAACCGCGGCTCCGCCGCCCGCGTCCGCCGCGGCAAGGATTCGGTGTTCGAGGGCAAGGTCGGGACCCTGCGCCGGTTCAAGGACGACGCCAACGAGGTGCGCGCCGGGCTCGAGTGCGGCATCCGGCTCGACGGCTTTGACGGTTATCAACCCGGTGACCGCATCGAGTGCTTCGAAATTCAGAAGGTCCGGGCGTCCTTGTAATTTTCGATTTTTGATTCTAAATTTCGACCACCGGAATCGTCAGTCTGCCTGAAATCGAGAATCGAAAATTCAAATTCGAAAATCCGATGAGCAACCGACTACTTCGCGTCAACGAGCTGGTGCAACGCGAGATCAGCGCCCACCTGCGTCGGAAACATGCCAGCGAGGCCGTCGCCATCACCATCACGGGGGTGGAGATCACCGGTGACCTGCGCGAGGCCAAGGTATTCTACTCCGTGCTGGGCGGGGAGCCCGAGGCGGCAGTCGCCGGCAAATGGCTCATCCGGAAGCGCGACGAGATCCGCGAGATGCTCGCGAAGAACGTCATTATCCGCCATGTGCCGCTGCTGGCCTTTGTGCACGACAACCACGCTCCACGCACCCTGCGGGTGGAGACACTGCTGGGTGAAATCGACCGGGCGACCAAACCCACCCCCCAGCCGTGATGCATTACCCAAAATTTGCCGCCCGTTTCGCCGTGCTGCTGTCGGAGTTGCGTGGGAAGCAGGTCGTCGTCATCGGTCACATGCGACCGGATGCGGATTGCATCGGTTCCCAGGTGGCCTTGTGCCGGTTGCTGCGCTCGCAGGACATCGATGCAGCCTGCATCAATGCCGACAAGGTTCCGCGCCGCATCAAGTTCCTGGTGGGAGACACGCCGTTTTTCCTGCGGGATGAGGTTCCGCCCAAGGGCAAGATCGCGATCTTTACAGACTGCGCCGACCACGACCGCGCCGGGGAAAAGATGCGCGAGATGTATCCCGCCCCGATCGCCTGCTTCGACCACCACATTTCCAACGGTGGCTTTGCCCGGTTTGACTTTGTCGACACCGCCTCGGCCGCCACGGCCGAGGTGCTGATGGGGGTCTTTGTGGACGCGGACCTGCCGATCGACCGCGTGACCGCCCAGGCGCTCTACACCGGCATCATGACCGATACCGGGCAGTTCCGCTTTCCCTCCACCTCCGAGCGCGTGTTCCGGCTCAGCGCCGAGCTCGTATCCCGCGGGGCGGATCCCTCGCTGGCCGGGGCGGAGCTCTATGAGCGCGAGTCCTTCGGCAAGCTGAAGCTGATCCAGCATTACCTCGGTTCGCTGAAGTTGGAGTGCAGGGGCCGCGCGTGCATCGGCGTCCTGCCGCTGGGGATTTTTGACACCACCGGGGCCACCGGCGAGGACACGGAGGGCTTGGTGGACTACGCGCGGTCGATCGAGGGCGTGGTGATCGGCGTGCTGATCGAGGAACGGCCCGGCACGATCAAGGCGAGCCTGCGCGGCATGCACAGTGTTTACCGGATGGACACGCTGGCGGCGCAATTCGGTGGCGGTGGTCACGCCAACGCCGCAGGCTTGAACTGGCCGGGAACCCTGGCGGATTTTTATCCCATGCTGCTGGCGGCGATCACCCAGCGCCTCAACGAAGTCGCCGCCGCGCTCAAATGACCCTGATGCAAGTGAAGGAAATGGAGGGAGTGCTGCTGGTGGACAAGCCCCAGGGGCTGACCTCGCACGATGTCGTCTACCGCCTGCGCCGGAAGCTCTCAATGAAGAAGATCGGCCACGCCGGCACACTCGACCCGATGGCGACCGGCCTGCTGATCATGCTCATCGGCAAGGCCACACGCATTTCCCAATACCTCATCAGCGTCGACAAGGTCTATGAGGGGGAGGCCACGCTCGGGATCGTCACCGATTCGCAGGACGCCGAGGGCGAGGTGATGGAGACGCGGCCGGTGCCGGAGCTGACGGAGACGCAGGTCCGCGAGGCGATGAAGGGCTTTCTGGGCGACCAATACCAGATGCCGCCGATGCACTCCGCCATCAAAATTGGGGGCGTGCCGCTCTACAAAATGGCCCGCAAGGGCGAGGAGGTGGAGCGGGAGCCGCGTTTCATCCGCGTGGTGTCGTTCGAGCTCACCTCGTTCGCCCCGCCCAAGCTGACCTTCACCCTTCACTGCACCAAGGGCACCTATGTGCGGACGATTGCCCATGACTTGGGCCAGAAGCTCGGTTGCGGCGCGCACCTTTCGGCGCTGCGCCGGACGGGCAGCGGCAAATTCAACCTCAGTGAGGGCGTGACGCTCGACCAGATCGAAACCATGTCCCTGCCGGAAATCGAGAAGCGCCTGATCCCGATCTACGAGGCGGCGCCCAGCGTGGCCCAGTGAGCACGTTGCTCCAGTTTGCCGGACTTGAGCAGGCCCGCCTGCCTGCCGGATCCTTGCATCTGGCGATCGGCATGTTTGACGGCGTGCACTTAGGGCACCGGTCGGTGATCGAATCGGCCGTGCACTCGGCCCGGCGCAGCGGCGGACAGGCGGGGGTGCTGACCTTCTGGCCGCACCCCAGCACGCTGTTCCGACCCGGGCAGCCGACAGCTTTGCTCATGCCGGCGGCCATGAAACGCACGGTGCTCGCCCGGCTGGGCGTCGAGGTGGTGATCGAGCAGAATTTCTCGGCGGAATTCGCTGCCGTCGAGGCCCGGGACTTTGTGGCCTTGTTGCGGCGCCATCTGCCACAGCTCGCGGCGATCTACGTCGGCGAGAACTGGCGGTTCGGCCGGGGGCGCAAGGGGGACGTGCCGGTGTTGGTGGAAACGGCCCGCGAGGCCGGGCTGACCGTGTTCAGCGCCCCGCGCCTGAACTACAACGGCGCCCCCATCAGCAGTTCGCGCATCCGGGACCTGCTGGTCGCGGGTGAGATGGCCGAGGCCAACGCCATGCTGGGGTATTCCTATTTCACCACCGGAGTGGTTGAGCAGGGGCGGCAACTGGGCCGCACCGTGGGATTCCCCACGCTTAACCTGCCTTGGGAGCCGGAGTTGAAGCCGCGGTATGGCGTGTATGCCGTGGAGGTCAGCCAAGGGGAGAAACGCCCCCTGCCAGGGGTGGCAAACTATGGGCTTCGTCCCACGGTGACGCAGACAAACCGACCCTTGCTGGAAGTTCATCTGCTGGAAGCCCCGGCCCCGGCGTATGGTGACGAAATCACGGTTCACTGGCTCCAGTTCCTTCGGACCGAAGGCAAGTTTGGCAGTGTGGACGAGTTGCGCCAACAGATCGAAAAGGACCGGAGGAATGCCTTGGATTTCTTCCGAAAACGCGGTGGAAATGAATGAATTTCCATCCTCCGTCGCTGAAGCCATGGAGGACAAGAACTACGCTTGACACGCCTTACCCCGAATCTACGTTGCGGCCTCTTTCCCGATTCACGGGGTGGTAGCTCAGTTGGTTAGAGCGTCTGCCTGTCACGCAGAAGGTCGCGAGTTCGAGTCTCGTCCATCCCGCCAGTTTCAAGGCCCGCAGCCCAGAAGGTTGCGGGTTTTTTTGCTTCTCGCGATTTTTGTCCGAAAATCGAAAGCGCAGTCACTGGGTTGGCAAAAAGTGGTGTGTCGTAATATTCAGTCAGCCGGGCTGAAGTTCTCTGTATTCCGTTGTTATGCCGAGCGCCGGGCCCTGACCGCCCACTGTTTGGGCGGGAGCCGGAAGCGTTGCCGGAATAGTCGATAGAACTGGGACACATCGCCGAAACCGCAGGAAAACACAACGCCGGTGACCGAATGGTCGCCCTGCTGCAGCAGCTGCGCGGCGTGCGTCAGGCGCAGGTTGCTCAGGTGCTCCCAAAAGGTGCGCCCGCAGAGTTTGCGGAACAGCATGCTGAAATGACGGCGCGAGATGCCGGCGCGCGTCGCGGCCCGGTCGAGGTTCCATTCGTCGTAAAAGGTGACCTCCATCTCGCGGGCGACCGCGGCCACCCGGGTGAGGGGAGCGGTCGCCGGTTTCCGGACCGGCAGGCGCACCAGGGTCACCAGGAGCAGGGCGGCGAGGGCACGGCTGGTAGTGAGGCTGCCCGGCCGCCGATGAACGCCTTCGAGCATCGCACGCCGCCAGGCGGATTCGAGCTGGTGCTGGGTCGGCCGGCTCAGGGCGATGCGGCGTGCGTTGCGCCCGGCCAGTTCGCTCCACAGCGCGGGCAGCTCGGGGTCGGTGCGGAGGAAGGCCGGGCTGAGGCAGAGGAGGAGCAGGGTGGAGGGCAGCTCGTCCTTGAGCTGATGCTCCGTTCCGGCCGGGATTGCGAGAAGCATGCCGGCCGCCGCGCTTTCCGGGTCGCGGCCCGCTTCATGGCAGGAGATCCGGCCGCGCAGCACATAGAGGAGCTTGTGAAACGGGTCGGTGCGCGGCGCCATGTGGAAGTCGCCCGTATGCACGCTCTCGGCGAACAGGACGCCGGCGGCCGGCAACGTGATGGTCAGGGGGTGGGAGGTTTTCATCGAGTGCCCGATCTACCAAAGCCGGATATCCCGAAAATCCAAGTAAGGAACTGGGGTTTCTGCTACCTTCTTCGCCTCATCTGCCATGTCGTTATCCCTGCTTTCCCCGCCGCCAACCGTGCCGGGCCTGACCGAAGAGTTCGCGCTCGCCGCGCTGCGCCGCACCTGGCAGCCCGTGGCCAACGCCGCCGGACTGCCGCCGGGGAAGATCATCGGCTACACCCTGCTCAACACCGAGCTGGTCATCGCTCGTTTTGCCGACGGTTCGCTGCTCGCCGCCGACGTGGCCTGTCCGCACAAGGGCGCGCGCCTGACCGCGGGCTGCCTGCGCGATGGCGAGCTGGTCTGCGCCTACCACGGCTGGCGCTTCAACCCCGATGGCGATTGCCTGAGCATTCCCTCGCTGGTGGAGCCCAACCCCGAAAAACTCTCCCTGTCGCATCTCCACACCTACGAGGTGCAACAGCGCTATGGCCTGGTGTGGGTCAAACTGGTGACCAGTCCGCACGCCCTGCCGGCCGTGCCCGAGTTCGAGGACCCGCGCTGGACCTATGTCCTGGGCCCGCCGACCCGCTTTGCCGCCGGCTGGCGCCGCGAGGTGGAGAACTACCTCGACATGTCGCATTTCGCGTTCGCCCACCGCTCGACCCTGGGTAAGGCCGCCGATCCGCGGATCCCCGACATGGACATCGCGCTCCACGCCGACGGCTTTCAGATGGACGCACCGTTCCCGGCGCTGGAGTCCGCCCACGAGATGCCGGGCAAGCTGCAGAGCGCGCACCGCCGCCGGCAGCGATGCCATCTGCCCAATTTCACCACCATCCGGCAGACGTTTCCCGATGGCGACGAACGCGTGCTGGTACATGTGCCTTCGCCCAACACGGCCGAAAGCTGCACGGTGTTCTGGTCGCTCGCCATCTCGCCCGGTTTCCGCGGGCCGCCTCCGGCGTCGCAGGTCGAGTTTGCCGTGCGGGTGCTCGAGGAGGACCGCCAGATGTGCGAGCTGCAGCTGCCGCGCGAGGTGCCGCTCAATCCCACCCGCGGGGGGTGGGGCGTGCTCGTCATGCCGGGTGACACCCTCGCGACCACCTTCCAAAAACAATTTCGGCGCTGGCTCACCGCCGGCACGACCGTATAATCCCCCTCACCCCAACCCCCATGTGCGAATCCTGTTGCCCCGACAACCCTGCCACCATTGTGCCCAAGGCCAAGCCCGTCCGCGCCCGCGCGGCGGCCACCGGTCTGCGGGCCCCGTCGGTCAAATCCGCGAAGCCCGCCGGTTCGGACCTGCCAAAATCGCCGCGCATTCTCACGACCACAGTCGGTTCCTACCCGGTGCCGGACTGGCTGGCGGCCCTGCCGAGCGAGCAGGCGGTCCTCGACGCCACCCGGGTCGTCTTTGACCTCCAGCGGCAGGCGGGCATTGACCTGCCCACCGATGGGGAACTTTACCGCTTCGACGTGAACCACCCGGACACGAACGGCATGATCGAGTACTTCATCCGTCCGATGGCCGGCATCTCTTCGGTGGTCGGCCGTTCCATCACGGAGGAGTTCTCCCGCCACTCGCCGATGGGCTTCCGCCGCAAGCCGGCGGGCGTCGTCACCGGCCC
>JANMTJ010000632.1:0-3964 GCA_031390295.1 Oleiharenicola sp. | reverse complement strand
GCCCGGAAAATGGCGGCCCGGCTGGCCGAGACGCCCGCTGATCTCGCGACGGAACTGGCCCACCCCGAATGGCTGGTGGCGCGCTGGACCAGGCAATTTGGTGCGGAGACGACCCGCAAGCTGCTCGAATGGAACCAGCAGCCGGCACCGGTTTATGCGCGGTGGAGAATCGAGGCCCCCGTGCCCGATTTTCTGGCGCCGACCCAATGGGCCGGATTCCACGAAGTAAAGGCCGGCAAATGGGACGAGGTCCGCCGGCTCGCCAACGAGGGCGCGTTGTATTTGCAGGATCCATCCACGCGCCTGTGCATCGAGCTGCTCGCCCCCCAGGCCGGCGAAACCATCCTGGATGCGTGCGCCGCCCCGGGCGGCAAGAGCCTGTTCATGGCCGACAGGATGAAGACCGGCAAGGTGGTGGCGCTCGACGAGCCGCCGCCGCCGGGCAAGTCCGACATCCGCCTCGTGCGCTTGAAGGAAAACCTCGCCCGGGCACCGGCCGGCGTCGAGGTGGCGCTGATCCAGGCCGACCTGACCGCGGTGAACACGATTTTCTACCGCAACCTGAACCTGCCCGAGGCCTACGATGCGGTGCTGCTCGACGCGCCGTGCTCCAACACCGGCGTGATGCGCCACCGCATCGACGTGAAGTGGCGGCTGCAGGACGGCGACTTCGCCCGGCACGGGCAGCAGCAGCTCGCGTTGTTGCACGCGGCGGCGCGATTGGTGCGGCCCGGCGGCCGGCTCGTTTACAGCACGTGCAGCATCGACGGCGACGAGAACGAGAGTGTCATCAAGGGCTTTTTCGAGAGCCGGGTCGGCAGCCGGTGCAAGCTGGTGCGCAGCGTGCAATCCCGTCCCTGGGTGGACGGGCATGACGGCGCCGGGGCGTTCCTGTTGCAGTTCAGCTAGGGCACCAGCTCGAAGACCTCGACCTCGTGGTCCGTCTCCTTCGAGCCGGAGAGGAAGGTGTAGGTGATCCGGGGGGCGGAATTCACGAGCCCGCCGTAGCGCTCTATGGTCCATTTCTCGACGAGTTCGCCGTTGATCCGGACACAGAGATCGCCGGGCTGGACAGCCAGGGCACTGTTGGGCGTGTCGGGGACGACCGCGATGAGCCGCCAGTAGTTGGGGAAACGGCGGAAGGATAGGCCGGTGCTGCGACGGCCGGGCATCGCCACGGGGCCGTCGGTGTGGCGGACCAGCGTCACGAGGTGGCGCTGCTGGTCGAAGGTGATGCGGAAATGCCGGAGGAGTTCCCCGCCCAGGGAGGATAGCTGGTCGGTGAGATCGACGACGGGTTGTTGGACCAGCTGGGTGCCGATCGTGATGTTTTGGTCGAGCCGGCCGACCAGCTGGCGCTTGTCGCCGTCGAGCGAGCTCACGATCATGCCGATGCGCGGACCGGAGATGAAGCGGGGATGCAGTCCGGCGGGATTCAACGCGAGACCGCCGTCGCTCCCCGAGTCAATCAGGACGAAGAAGGACTCGTTCTCCATTTGCACCGGAATATGCGGGGTGGCCCGTTCGCGGTTGTAGGGAATGATGCTGGTTCGCGGCTGGCGGACCGCAGGGGCGGCGACAACGGGATTGGGCGCGATCTCGAGCTGCGCGGCAGGGTAGTCGAGCGTGACCAGGGTATCGCGGAAAAGTGGAAAACCGACGACGCCGTCGATCGGCAGGCCGAGGTGAGCGGAGAGGTCGGTGAAGTCGTAGACGCTGGCCGGCACGCGCTCGAACAGGGCTTCGCCGAGCCAGAATTCGCGGAGGGTGACCGCCGGGAGCTCGACCTCGCGGCCGTTGGCGCCGCGCACCGGGAGGGTCCGGGGCGGGGCCTTGCGGTTTTCCTTCTGCTTGAGGGCGGCGGCGACTGCGGGCGAGACCAGCGTGACGGATGAGCCGGTGTCGATCATGAAGCGGTACGTCTTGCCGTCCGCCTGCGGCGACTCGACGAGGATGAAGTGCGAGAGAATCCTGGCCGGCAGGCGAACGGGCTGCGGCTTGATGCGCGTGTTGGCCGGGGCCCGGCCGGGGAGCAGGACGCAGCCGGAGACGAGAAAGCAAAAGGCGGCCAGCAGCAGGCTGCAGGCCAAGGCAACCGCGGGCCGGCCGGGAGCGGCGATGGGGGAAAGGACTTTGGAGCGGTATCCCGGGGTCATTTTTTAGGGCGCGGCAGACCGGAGCCGAGCAAAGCCGAGCCGAGGAGAATGACGCTGCCAACCATGAAAGTGACGGTGCCGCCGGAATTGAAAAAGAGCCAGCCGGCCACCGCCGGGCTGATCGCGCGGGCGAGGAAGCCGAGCGAGCGGTAAATGCCGAGTACCTTGCCCTGCTCCTCGGGGGCGGCATAAAGCGAGATGAGGGAGGAGAGGGCGACGTTGGCGAAGCCCGAGCCGACAGTACTCAGCGAGAGCATCAGGTAGAGCAGCGGGGCGGACTTCGCCACCCCGATGGCATAGCCGATGCCCGCGAAAGAGAGGGCCATGAGCGCCATGCCACCCACAGCGGAGAGCTTCTCCCCGATCCGGGGTACATACCGCCGGGCAAGCACGCCCTGCGTGAAGATGGACACGAGCCCGATGTTGACGAATACGAGCGTGAGATCACGCGGGGAGTAGTGGAGGGCGTCGGCCGTGAAAAAGCTGATGGTGGACTCGAAGAAGCTGAAGCCAAACGTGACGACGAAACCGACGAGATTGGCGCGGCGGATCGCCGGGTCGGGGAGATGGAACAGCGAGTGCACGGGATTGCGCTCGCGGAGGGTCAGGTCACGGCCCCGTGACTCGGGCGGCAGGGTCTCGCGGAAGCGGGCCAGGACCCAGACGAGATTGGCCAGGCAGAGGCCGAAGGCGATGGCGGCCGGCACACTGAAGGGATGCACGCCATATGCGGCCAGCCCGGGCCAGCGGTCGAGCAGGTTGGTCGAGGCGGTGAGGCCGCCGATGGCCGGTCCCGTCAAGAAGCCGAGGCCGAAGGCCACGCCGACGAGGCCCATGCCCTTGGCTCGGTTCTGCCGGGTGGTGACGTCGGAGACGGCCGCGATGGCGACCGCGATGTTGCCGCCCATGATGCCGCCCAGGATACGGCCGGCGAAAAAGAGAAGGAACGAACCGCTGAAGAACAGCAGGAGGTAGCTCAAGGCGTTGCCCGCGATGGTCAGGAGCAGCACCGGCCGCCGGCCCACCCGGTCGGACCGCGCACCCCAGACCGGGGAGAACAGGAATTGCATCAGCGAATACACGGAGCCCAGCGCACCGGCAAAGAGCGCGCCGGTGGCCAGATCGGAGGCGTGCGCGGCGTGCGCGAGTGATTGCAGCCGGATGACCAGAACAGCGAGGAAGCCGCCGCCGGCCTCCTGCTTCACATACCACTCCAGCATCGCCGGCCCCACCGGGAAGAAGATCGAGAAACCGATGAGGTCGATATAGAGCGTCAGGAAGATGACGCCGAGCGACAGGGGCTTGTGGGCGGAGGATGTGGCAGTGGTGGTGGACACGAAAGTCGCCACATTGACCGAAAGCGGCGGGTTCGCAAAGCCTCATTAAGCCTGACCGCGGAAATTCCCCCGCTGTTTCAAGCCAGGTGGGGTTTCAGACGGTCAACCAGCTCGGCGATCTCGAAGGGTTTGGGCAGATAACCGGTGACACCGATGGAGGCGCACCGCTGCATGGTCTCACCCTCGCTGTAACCACTAATAATGATAACGCGGACGGCAGGGTTGATTTTGCGCAACCGGCGGAGGGTGACCTCGCCGGTGAGGCCGGGCATCGTCAGGTCCAGCAGGACCAAGTCGATCTCATCGATCCGATCCCGGTAAATCCGGAGGGCGGTTTCGCCATCGGACGCGACGTAGGTCTTCAGCCCGAGGGAAGTGAGCGCATGGCTGGTGACCTGGCGAACCGCCTCCTCGTCATCGACCAGGAGGACTGTGCCCCGAAGGGTGACTTGAAGAGTGGCGGGGTCAAAA
>JANMTJ010000621.1:0-4117 GCA_031390295.1 Oleiharenicola sp. | reverse complement strand
GCCCAAAGTCCGGCGGCAGACCACGCGTGACATTTGGGTCGCTGATTGTTCAGCTCGGCCAATGAACTGGGCGGCAAAGTGGTTGGGTGCTATTGAATTCTGGCTGCGGAGCTGGTGGGCCGGCCTGTTGCTGCTGACTTTGCTGGGCGGTCTCTACACCTGGGCCTATGTGGAGCACCCCCTGAATCCGGGGTCGGGGCCGGTCGAGGCGCGATTGGGTTGGTGGAGCTGGGCGGACCAATTCAAATACCTGCAGGCGACCGAGGCTCTGGCGGCAGGCGGAATCACCAAAGGGACCTATCATTATCCGCTGGGATACTCCGCGCTCGGCGTGCCATTTGTGCGCTGGTTGCCGGCACATCCCTATTACGTGCCAGACCTTTTGCTCGTGCTGGCCACCGCCGTGATGTGGTGGCGGCTGGCCCGGCGTTGGCTGCCGGCGACTGTTGCGTTGCTCGTGGCGGCAGGTTTCATCGCGACACATGGTGAACTGTTGCGACTCACGATGGTCGTGCCGTGGAATACCCTGCCGACGCAACTGACGCTGCTGGCGGGCATGGTGGTGCTGCTGGATACCCACGGCCGGCGCTCGGTCTGGTGGCTGGCAGCACTTGCGGCGGCGACCTGGCTGGTGCGGCCCGTCGATGCCGTAAGCTTCGCCCCCTTGCTCGTGTGGTCGGTGCTGAGACTGCGTTCATGGGGGGAACGGACTCTATGCGCATTGGGCGGTATCGTGATCATCGGCGTGGCGGTGGCGGCGGTGGGCCTGCTGAACCAATCGGTCTTTGGCTCGTGGCGGACACCCTATGAACAGGCGGCGCAAACCATGGTGGGATTCTTCTCGTATCCGTTCGTGCAGAAACTCCTTTGGACATTCGTGGATGCCCGGACATTTTTCGGCGAGGCCGACACGGCGTTGCTCTGGCGCTATCGGTGGCTGTTTCTTGCGGTGCCAGGGGTTTTTTTCTGGGTTAAACGCGAGAGAGGAGCCGGAGTCGCCACGTTGGCGACACTGGGCTTCAACTGGCTGCTCTATCTCGGCTACAACGATTTCTTCCCCTCATCTTTCTACCGTTTCAGCCTGATCCATTATGTTTCGTGGAGTTTTCTCCCGCTGCTGGCCTGGGCCGCCAGCGCGTGCTGGGCCGGATGGAAAATGAAAACCGTTTGGATCGGATGGGGACTGGCGGCGGGCTTGCTCGTGATGTCATTGGGTTTGCAACTGGAGGAACGGATTTTGCCCGCCGACGTGGCACCCGGTGAGGTGAAGGCGTTGCCAGCGGAACGTCCGTTGTGGGTGCGGTTTCACGGCGAATCTCTGGAGAAGGTGACCAAACTGCGGCTTGACGGGCGCTTCATGCTGGAGGCAGCGGACTACCAGATTCCCTATGTGCCGAGCGACCTGAAGCTACTGCTCGGATCACACGCCACCGGCACACGGCTCAGCACACTACCCGAAGCCGGGGTGACTGCGACACCGCAGGTCGGCGGCTACCGCTGGGGTTGGCGCTGGGACTGGTCGCGAGTACGACCTTAAAATCAAGCCTGTTGACCCAATGTGGGCATGGGCAGGTCAAGCGTGGCGGCGAAGGCGCGGTAGAGCTCTCCTTCCTCGATGGTTACGGTGCCATCTTGGGCGATGGTATGGGCAGTCGCAACCAGAAGGCGCTTTTTGATCGGCAGGGAACTGGTGGCGAGCTTGTCGAGGGCGGCATCCACCTGTTCCAGACCGCAGGCGGCGGGCTCCAGCAAGGCGAGCTGGCCGGCGAGCAGGGGCAGCTGGGCCGCGCCGGCGGCGAAGGCAGTGGCGGTGTCCTTGCTGCTGAGCGTGGCGAGGGCGGAAAGCACAACGGCGATCTCGTTGCACACGGCGTTGAACGAATCGAACTGCACGCGCTGCGAGGGCTTTTGGGCCAACTGCAGCTGGTGCAGCAGCATTTTCTGCAGGGCATACTCGAACGGAGTCACCCGGTTATCCGCGTGGACCAACTCGTCGAGCGTGGAGGCAAAACGGTCGAGGGCTGCCGGATCGAGGGTGCGGAGGGCGGGCAAGGCGAGCTGGAGCAGAGGAAGCCGGGCCGCCGGATCAAGCAGACTCAAGGCCGGGCGCAGGCTGGCGAGTTCGTCCGCTGCAGCCAGGCCGGCGTGTTTGGCCACCAGTGACTGCTGCTGGTCGCGGGCACCGCGATCGCCGTTGAGGAGGAGCCCGTAAACCAGGATCTGGGCCGTGGCGGAATCGCGGGTCGCTTCGCGGAGCCGGGCCGGAATCGCCTCGAGCAGGAGCTGGGCGTGGCGAAAGTGCGAATCGGTGAGCGCCCCGATGTCAGCGACCACGGTGGCGGGCGTGAAGGCGACGGGGGTGGTGATCCGGGGCGGGGGCAGATCGGGCTGCGCCTCGTGGACGCGCTGGAGGGTCTCGTCAGCCGTGTAGCGGCTCCCGCCGTCGAAGCCGG
This sequence comes from Oleiharenicola sp., assembly GCA_031390295.1. GTDB lineage: Bacteria > Verrucomicrobiota > Verrucomicrobiia > Opitutales > Opitutaceae > Lacunisphaera. Next base: position 1,664 of record JANMTJ010000621.1, on the reverse strand, counting down.
CCGTGGCGAACGTTTCGTTTCTGATGTCCACGACCTCGGGTGGATCAAAGAGCTTGCCGTCCCACTGCGGGTCGACGGCCCGGATGCGCTCGTCGAGGGGCGGATGGGTGGCCCAGAGTCCGCCGAAGTTGGATCTGAAGGCCTGGGCGATGAAAAAGTGGCCGATCTCACCCGCGTGGTTGTTGATGATGGTACCGCCGAGAGCGTAGCCGCCGATTTTCTTCAGGGCGCCGGTGATGCCGCCGGGATTGCGGGTGAACTGGACGGCGGAGGCGTCGGCGAGGAACTCGCGCTGGCGCGACACGGCGGCCTGGATCATCCGGCCGAAGAAATAGCCCACATAGCCGATGATCAGCATGGCGACACCGATGGCCAGGACAACGGCAAGGCCACCACCCTTGTTTTTTCCGCCACCGGTGCGAATGCGACCGCGCCCGAGCGAGCGCAGGATGCCGCGTCCGATCAGGCCGATGACGAGAATGCCGAAGACAATGGCGGTGATGCGGACGTTGAGCCGCATGTCCCCATTGAGAATATGGCTGAATTCGTGGGCGATCACGCCCTGCAGTTCGTCGCGGGTAAGCTTGTCGAGGGTGCCGCGGGTGACGGCGACGGCCGCATCGCTGGTGGTGAGACCGGCGGCGAACGCGTTGAGGCCGGGCTCTTCCTCCAGCACGTAGACGGCCGGCATGGGGATGCCCGAGGCGATGGACATTTCCTCGACGACGTTGAGCAGTTTGCGCTCGCGCAGATCGGTGGTCTTCAGATCAAGCGGCCGGCCGCCGACCATCTCGGCGATGGCGGAGCCTCCCGTGCGCATCTGCGACCATTTGAAGAGTGAAGCGAGCCCGACAAGGGCGATGGTGCTGCCGGCGACCCAGAGGAAGATGGTGGGATCCCACCAGGGATGATGGAAACCACCCTCAGGCCAGCTGGCCATCTCCTGGTATTTCCAATAGTTACGCTCCAGTTGGCGGCTGCCCTGGCTGTAGTGGACCGCCGCCATGGCAGCGGCATAGCTGGCGAGGACGGTGCCAAGCACCGCGAGCATGAAAAACAACACGAGCCACTTGGTTCGCTGGCGGGCGCGGTCCTGGGCCTCGAAGAAGTCCATGAAATCAGTAGCGAGTAGCGGGTAGATAGTAGCGAGTAGTCCGGAGCTTCATTGCGTGATGCTCACTACTCGCCAGTCACTACTCGCTACTTTTGTTCACGTGAACTTCACCTGCGGAGCGGTGCGTTCGGCGGCGTTGTCGACCTGGAAGAGCTGGGCCTCGGCGAAGTTGAACATGCCGGCGATGAGGTTGGTCGGGAAGCGCTCGCGGGCGGTGTTGAAGGCGGTGACGGCGTCGTTGTAGGCCTGGCGGGCGAACGAGATCTTGTTCTCCGTGGAGGTCATCTCCTCGGTGAGCTGCATCATGTTCTGGTTGGCCTTGAGGTCGGGATACTGCTCGGAGACGACCATGAGGCGCGAGAGAGCGCCACCCAGGCCGGACTCGGCGGAGAGGAGGCCCTTCATGGCGGCGGCATCGGCGGGATTGGCGGCGGCGGCCTTGGAGGCGGCGAAGGCGGTGTTGCGGGCGGCAATAACGGCTTCGAGGGTGCTACTCTCATGCTTCATGTAGCCTTTGGCCACCTCGACCAGATTGGGAATGAGGTCGTAG
>JANMTJ010000074.1:0-7281 GCA_031390295.1 Oleiharenicola sp. | reverse complement strand
GCGGGGCGCGCCGCCGTCGGGGGCGGGAGTCGTCAGGCCTTCGAAGAGGGCGCGGGCCGGGAAGTATTCATCCGGCAGCGTGGCGAGCTGCGGATCGAGCGTGGCTGGCTCGTTGCGCTGGGAAAGGCGGAGGATTTGGGCGGGGCCCGCGGCCGGTTCCCGCTTGGCACATCCGGCACAAAGGACCGATGTGACGCATAGGACCCATAGGAAGTGGCAGGAGGAATTGTTAATTTTCCAACCAGACATGTTTGTAGGGGTGGCGATCGAGCGGCAGGGGGTGCCACCCGCGCACGGTGGGATGCACCAGTCGCACCGTCGTGAAATAGTAGATTGGAATGATGGGCATCTCGTCGAGCAGGATAGATTCGGCCTGACGCAGAAGCTCATGGCGCGCGACGGGATCAGCGGTCCGGTCGGCGGCGTGGAGCGCGGCGTCGTAGGCGAGGCTGTTCCACCCGGTGTGATTGTTGCTGGAACCGCCGCGGAAGATATCAAGAAACGACTTGGGATCGGCAAAGTCGGCCGCCCACTCGGACCGCAGCACCGAATAGTCGAGGGCGCGGCGTTTGGCGAAGAGCGAGGACTGCTCCATGTTGTTGACCTCGACCTGCACGCCGAGCTGCCGCCACATCTGCTGGATGGCCTCGGCAATCACGCGATGGTTGCCCGAGCTGTTGATCAAAATCTCGATCGGGGGCAGGCCCTGACCTGCGGGAAAACCGGCCTCAGCGAGAAGCTGGCGGGCCCGGGGCGGGTCGTAGGTCAACTGATCCGGCGGGATATAGCCGCCGGTGCCCGGCGGGGTAAACGCGAGCGCCGGTTGCTGGCCGCCGCGCGTGATTTTCTCAGTGATAGCCCGGCGGTCGATGCCCGCGGCGAGGGCCTGGCGCACAAGTTTCTGATCAAGGCCGGGCTTGGTGGTGTTCAGGCGGTAAAAGTAGGTGTCGAGGAACGGGGTGATGTGCAGCACCCCCGGTTGGTCGCGACGGTAGCTCTCCACCTTGGAGATGGGCAGCGACTCCGTGATGTGCAACTGGCCGGCGCGGAAGGCGCGTTCCTCGCCGTCCACATCGGCGGCCGGGTGAAAGTGAATGGAATTCAGGCGCACGGTGGCGGCATCCCAGTAGGTCGGGGACTTGTCGGCGACAAGGAGTTCGCCGCGCCGCCACGCCTTGAGGACGAACGGGCCATTGCCGACAAAATTGGCGGGGTCGGTCCAGCGGGTATCCCGGACGGCCACGCCGCCGGTCTTTTCCAGCGTGGGGAGGTGGACGGGATACCAAATGGAATGGGTAAGAAGGGTAAGGAGGTACGGCGCCGGGTGGTTCAGGGTGAGTCGTAAAGTGCGGGCGTCCACGGCGGTGACACCGACTTGCGAGAAATCCGTCATCCCGCCCTGATACCAGGATTCGGCGTTCGCCAGCACGAACACCATGGCAACGTTGTCGGCCCCGAGCGATTTGGTGAGGATTCGCTGGATGGAACCGACGAAATCTCCGGCCGTAACCGGGTCGCCGTTGGACCATTTCGCATTGGGGCGCAGGTGAAAAGTCCAGGTGAGGCTGTCCGGAGAGGTTTCCCATCGTTCCGCCACTCCCGGCACCGGATGGCCGTTCACCGGATCCACCCCCACCAGACCCTCGAAGACGGCGGAGACGACATTGAACTCGGGCAGGCCGGTGATGAGGTGCGGATCAAGGCCCGACGGATCGGCGGCGAGACCGCGATGCAGCACCTGGTCGCGGATGCCGCGGGTGACGTCGGTCACGCGCTTGGTGCAACCAAAACAGAAAACGCAAATCAAGATCAGGACAAAATGAACAAAATATACAGAATGGCGGACCTGACTCTTCATTCTGTGAATTATGTTAATTCTGTCTCGAAATCAGGCAAACGGCGTGGGCCGCGATGGCGAGGCCGCGGCCGATGTCGTCGCTCCCCTCATTGGTGGTGGCCTTGAGGCTGATGGCGTCCACGGGCAGGCCGGTGGACCGGGCGAGTACGGCCTTCATTTCGGCGAGCCGCGGGGCGAGCTTGGGCTGCTCCGCGATGAGGGTGGCATCAATGTTCACCGGCGACCAGCCGCGCTCGCGCAGGGCGGCGATCACGTATTGGAGCAACACCTGCGAGTCGGCGTTTTTATAGGCCGGATCGGTGTTGGGAAACCGGTGGCCGATGTCCGGCAGGCCGGCGGCACCAAGCAGGGCGTCGCAGATGGCGTGGGTGAGCGCATCGGCGTCGGAATGGCCATCGAGGCCGAAATCAGCATCGAAGGCGACGCCGCCAAGCACGACCTTGCGGCCCGCGATGGTGCGGTGGATGTCATAGCCGTGGCCGATGCGGAGAGTAGCCATGAGCTTCAAGGGGTAAGCCCGGTCAGGAGGAATTCCAGGTAGGGCAGGTCGGCGGGCGTGGTGAGCTTGGGATTGGGATGGGGATTCTCGAGCAGGGCGATGGGGTGGTTCAGCAGCTCCACGGCGGAGGCATCGTCCGTGATGGTGAGCTTGCGCGCGGCGACCCGGGCGTAGGCGCGGCAGATGAGGGTGCGGTCGAAGACCTGCGGGGTTTCCATGGCCCAGAGGCGGCGACGGTCGAGGGTGCGCAGGCGGCCTTCGCCGCGGTGCTCCTTGATGGTGTCGGTCACACGGTGGGCCAGCACCACGGCGCCCTCGCGGCGGACAATCTTGTAGAGGGCGATGAGCTGCTCCTCGCGGACCAACGGCCGGGCGCAGTCGTGGATGAAGACATGGCTGATGTCATCGGGCAGCTCGGCGAGCGCGGCGGCGACGGAGTCCTGACGCTCGGCCCCGCCGGGCACAAAGACGGCGGGGGTGGGCGCGTAGGCGGAGAGTTCTACCAGCTGGTGCTGGTCGCGATAGGTGACGACGAAGAAGTCCACGACCCCGCTGCGGAAGAAGGTGGCGGCGGAGTGGGCAAAGACCGGCTTGTCGCCGAGCGGGGCGAGAATCTTGTCCGTCACGGCGCCATCCATGCGACGACTGCTACCGGCGGCGAGAAGGATGGCGGCGGTGCGGCTCATGGGGTGGAAGGGCTGAAAGCTGAAGGGCTGAAAAGCTGAAAGCCAATTGAATCCGGCGATTGGAGCCGGTCAGAGGAAAGTTTCGGAAAAAGTTCAGCCGTTCAGTCATTCAGTTTTTCAGCTTTTGCCTGATCCGAGCTCTGCGAGGATGGCGCGGGCGGCGGCGGCGGGATCGGCGGCCTGCAAGATCGGGCGGCCGACGACGATATAGCTGGAGCCGGCGCGCGCGGCATCGGCGGGGGTCATGACGCGTTTTTGGTCGTCGGAACCCTGTTCAATTGGCGGCTGCGCCAGGATCATGATCTCCTTCACCCGCTCGAGAGGCAGGTTCATCACTTCCGCCAATTCCTCGGGCGTCGCGTCGCGCCCGTATTCCTGCACCAACTGCTTTTGCACCTGTATGACCTTGTTGAAGGTTTCGATCATGTGCGCCGGGATGGGACTGCGGACTTTGGTCGGCCGGATACCGGGGGTGACGAGCTGGGTCCAGTCGGGCAAGGTGCGGCGGAGCAGCTCGACCTCAAGGGGCGAGCAGACGAGTCCGCTCAGGCCGGAATCAATCGCGAGCTTGCCGAGGCGGGCGACCTGGTCGGCCGGTGTGGCGGTGACGCCGATCTCGTTGAGGCCGGCGGCGTCGGTCGAGGTGAGGATGGTGACGCCCAGGAGGAGGAGATTGGGATTGGTCTTTTGCTGGGCGGCCACCGCGGCACGCATCATCTCGCCACCGCCGGAAGTGTGCAACGTGAGCATCTTGATGGGCAGCGGGCCGAGGGACTCGACGGCCTTGGCCACGGTGTTGGGGATGTCGTGGAGCTTGAGATCGAGGAAGACATCGAAGCCCATCCCGGCGACTTCGCGCACGTAGTTGGGCCCATAGGCCGTGAACATCTGCAGGCCGAGCTTCACCCAACGGAGCTGGCCGCGCAACTGGCGCAGGATCGGCGCGGCTTCTTCGCGGGTGGGGACATCAAGGGCGAGGATCAGGTCGCAGGGCATCGGGAGAGACACTAATGGACACTAATGGACACTAATCAAAGAGAGAAATCGCGGGGGCTTTTGGACTAGGATTGAGGCCCATTAGTGTGCATTACTGGGCCAAGGATCATGGATGTTTCCCTTTTCAGCCCCGCAAAGATAAATCTGTTCCTCGCCGTCACCGGGCGGCGGCCGGATGGCTTCCATGATCTGGTGTCGGTGGTCGCGCCGCTGGACTTTGGTGACACCCTGGAGGCAATAAGCAAAGAGCAGGGAGCAAGGAGCCGATTCACCTTGGAGTGTGACCACCCGGAGGTGCCGGTTGACGGCAGCAACCTCGTGCTGAAGGCGGCGCAGGCCTTTGCCGAGCTGACGGGCTGGAAGGGCGGCGTGGATTTCAAACTGACCAAGCGCATACCGCCGGGTGCAGGACTCGGTGGGGGCAGCAGCAACGCCGTGGCGGCGCTGCGGGCCTTGAACCAGCTCGCGGGCGGCCTGCTGGACGAGGGGCAACTGGCGACCGTGGCGGCGACCCTGGGGTCGGATTGCGCGTTGTTCCTGGCCAACGCCCCGGCCGTGATGCGCGGCCGGGGAGAGCGGATCGATTTATTGCCGGCCGCGGCCGCGGCGCGGCTGCATGGGCGGCGGGTGCTGCTCTTCAAGCCCTCGTTCGGCGTCGGCACACCCTGGGCTTACCAGCGCATGATCACCCGGGGCACGGACTACAGGCCCGCGACCGAAGCGGAAGAACGGCTCGCCGCGTGGATTCAGGGCAACGCCCCGGCGGAGGAACTCCTGCGCAACAACATGGAGCCCGCCGTTTTTGAAAAATACCTGGCTCTGCCGGTGCTGGGGGAAAAATTACACCGTGAATCTGGTGTCCGGGTGCGCATGAGTGGCAGCGGCAGCGCCTGCTATGCGCTGCTCGGTGACGCGGCCACCGGCACAGCGACGGTGATTTCGGCGGAGACCGTGACGCGAATGAAACGGCTGATCCGCGAGTGCTGGGGGGTGGGCACGACCGTGCAAGAGGCCCGGGTGGTTTAGATAATACCCTCGGGTTTGCCGGGCCGGATCGCCCGCGTCCCCTTACCAGCCATCCTGCGCCTTCCTAGTTCCGCATTGACCGGGTCGCACGGGGGTTGGTTAATCGCACTGCGTCCCCCGTTGCATGAGTACCCCCACCAAAAGTGAAATCACGGTCCAGGGCATCGCTGCTTCCAAGGGCATCGCATACGGGCAGGTGTTTCTCTACCTGCAGAGCGAACTGGAAGTCCCCCGCTACACCGTGGATCCGGACAAGCGCGTGGCGGAAATCGCGCGGTTCGAGCAGGCGCTGATCGTCACCCGCCAGCAAATCGCCCGGATTCAGGAGCAGGTGACAAAAAACCTGAGCGAAGAGGAGGCCCTGATCTTCGACGCGCACCTGCTGGTGATCGAGGACCAAGCGCTGATCGGGGAGACCATCCGCGATTTTGAGAAGACGGGGCTGAACATCGAGACATGCTTCAACGCCGTCGCACAGCGCTACATCCAGGCCTTCGCCGAGATTGACGACGAATACCTGCGCGAGCGCGCGGCCGACATCAAGGACGTGGCCAAGCGCGTGCTGCATGTCCTGCTCGGCCAGACCGCCGGCAGCCTGACCGAGCTGGTCGACAAACGGATCATCGTGGCGAGCGACATCTCGCCCTCCGAGGCGGCGGGCATCGACCGCAGCGCGGCGCTCGCCCTGGTCACGGACGCCGGCAGCCGCACCAGCCACGCCGTCATCGTCGCGCGCTCGATGAAGATCCCCGCGGTCGTCGGCACCGAGAACCTGACCACGCGGTTGAAGGATGGGGACTGGCTGATGGTCGATGGCTACGACGGGGTCGTCATCATCAATCCGACCGAGCAGACGCTTTTTCGCTACGGCAAGATCCAGAAAGCCAAGCAGACCTTCGAGTCGCGGCTGATGACGGCCAACGAGCTGCCGACCGTGACGCTCGATGGCGTGGCGGTCACCCTGCGCGCCAACATCGAGAAACCCGATGAGGTCGCCCTGGTTAAACAATACCGGGCGGCCGGCGTGGGCCTTTACCGCACGGAGTACCTCTTTCTCAGTTCGGCCAAGATGCCCACCGAGGATCAGCAGTATGCCGCCTACCGCGAGATTGTGACCGGGCTGGCGCCGGCACCCGTCACCATCCGCACCCTCGACGTAGGCGGGGACAAGCCGCTGCCCGGCGATCCGCAGCTGATCGGCCCGGAGGCGAACCCCTTCCTCGGCTTCCGCGCCATCCGCATGTGCCTGGAGAACCCGGATCTGTTCAAGAACCAGTTGCGGGCGATCCTGCGCGCCAGCGCCCACGGTACGGTCGAGCTGATGTATCCGATGATCAGCGGCCCGGATGAGCTGGACCGGGCCAATGTCCTGCTGGCCGAAGCCCGGGCCGAACTGAAGCAGCGCGGCGTCGCCTACGACGAACAGATGCGGGTGGGCGCGATGATCGAGATTCCCAGCGCCGCCATCGCCGGTGAGGTGCTGGCGGAAAGATGCAATTTCTTCAGCATCGGCACCAACGACCTGATCCAATACCTGCTGGCCATCGACCGCGGCAACAGCCGGATCGCCCATCTCTATGACCCCACGCATCCGGCCGTGCTCCGGACGATCAAGCAGGTGGTGGAGACGGGCCACGCCCGCGGCATCAAGGTCAGCGTGTGCGGCGAGATGGCGGGCGACGCCCTCTACGCCCCGCTGCTGCTCGGGCTGGGGGTGGACGAGCTGAGCATGACCCCCACGCTGGTCCCCTCGGTGCGCTATCTCGTCCGCGTAATGAAAATGAGCGACGCCCGCGCGCTCGCGGCCGAGGCGCTGAAGCAGACCGATGCGAGGAAAACCTACGCGCTGGCCGAGGCCTTCTACAACGAGCGGATGATGAAGGTTGAGTGACCCGCCCCGCGCAATAATCAGCCGAAAAGGCTGGCCGGCGAACCAATTGGACGCGCAGGGTGCCAGCATGAACGATAGGCGTCGTGTTTGGCACGGGTCGCATGTAAGCCCTCATTTCCATGAGAGACGAATACCTGCATGCCGCCGCCAAGATCATCACCGATCCCTACATTCTGGTGAATGTGGTGTCGCGTCGCGTGAAGCAGCTCCGGCGCGGCAGCCGGCCCCTGGTGGAATCGCTGGAGAAGCTCGCTCCCGAGGACGTCGCCCTGCGCGAGATCATCGAGGGCCGGATCAGCTACGAACTCGGGCCGGCCGGCTCCAA
>JANMTJ010000073.1:0-7028 GCA_031390295.1 Oleiharenicola sp. | reverse complement strand
CCTCGCGCCGTCGGACCACCGACTGGCCGCGCATATTCTGCCGCACCAGGTCCGCACCTGGCGCGGCCAGGTGGCGGAAATCCTGCTCACCATCGACCTGCATCGCAGCGCCGGGCGTTTCGCCGACGACTGGGAGGAGGGCCGGGAGAATATCCTCGCCCTGGCCCGCTCGGTCGAGGGCGCGCGCATTGTCGAAGTCGATTATGGCGCCCCGGCCGCGACCGCCGTGGCCCGCGAATTTTTCGGCGGCAAAAGGATACCGGCCAAGGACCACCGCGGCGGGCCCTACTACTCGTATTTTTTCGGCCTCCACGCCGCGAGCCACCGCCATGTGCTCCATTGCGACGCCGACATGATGTTCGGTGGAAGCTCGTCTACCTGGCTTGCCGAGGCGTGCACGCTGCTGGAAAATGATCCCGATATTTTCGTCACTGCGCCGCTGCCCGGTCCACCCGCGCCGGACGGCCGTCTGACCGAACTGTCCGGCAAACGCCTGGCGGGCCCCGGACTGGCCTATGCCTTTCGCGAAATGAGCAGCCGGGCCTTTCTCTTTGACCGGAACCGGTTCCATACGCGCATCGGCGCCCTGCGCCCTGAGCTGGCCCCGGTGCGCGGCTCGCTGCTCGCCCTGCTTGAGGGCAATGCGCCCCGCGAACTGCCCGAGCGGCTCCTTACCCGGGCGATGGCTCAACTTGGACTGCGGCGCGTTGATTTTCTGGGTGCGGCACCCGGCATGTGGACACTCCACCCGCCCTACCGTTGCGTCGATTTCTACCGGAAGCTCCCGGAGCTGGTCCGGCGCGTTGAGGCCGGCGACATGCCGGCCGGGCAGCTCGGCTTTCACGACGTGGGCGACGGCCTGGTGGATTGGAGCGAAGCCCGCGCCCGACTCACGCAGCGCCGCTGGTGGCGGCGGCTGAACACCCGCTTCCAAACATGAGTCGCATCCTCATCATCAGCTCGGGCAGTCCGTGCCGCAATCCGCGCCCGCTCAAAGAGGCCGAGACGCTCGGCCGCGCCGGGTACGAGGTGACGCTGCTGACCGTCAGCGAATCGCCCGCCCTCGACGCGATGGAACGGGCGCTCGTGGCCGATTTGCCCTTCCATCATGATTCAGTCGGACGCAATCCCAGTGGACCGGAGCAGTTTTTCCGCCGCGTCCGCCAGCGGATCGCCGTGCAGGCCACCGCTGCGGGCTGGCCCACCCTGCATGCGCTCGGCCAGGTCGGCCCGCTGCTTCGCCGGGCGCTTGCCCTCCCGGCCGACCTCACGATCGTCCACAATGAAATCCCCTTCTGGATCGGCTGCAACCTGCTGCGCCGCGGCCGGAAGGTGGCTGCGGACTTCGAGGACTGGCACTCCGAGGATCTGCTGCCCGCAAACCGGCGGGGACGTCCGCTCGCTTCGCTGCGCCAACTTGAACGTCACCTCCTGCTCAACGCGGCCTACACCTCGACCACTTCCGCCGCACTCAGCGCCGCCTTGGCCGACCGCCACGGCGCCACGCCGCCCCATGTGCTGACCAATTCATTTCCGCTCCAGCGCGACCCGCGCTCCGGTCCGCCGGGCACGCCGCCCGCCTTCTTCTGGTTTTCTCAAACCCTTGGTCCCGGCCGGGGTCTGGAGGGTTTTTGTGATGCCTGGGTGCGCACCAAGCAGCCCAGCCGGCTCGTGCTGCTCGGCCAGCCTGGCGCAGGCTTTGATTCCCAGCTGCTCGCGCGCCTGCCGGGCGCGTTTGCGGCGCGGGTCACCCTGCGGCCCCTCGTGCCTCCATCCGCGCTGCCGGCGCTGATTGCGCAGCATGATGTCGGCCTAGCGCTGGAGCAATCGTGGATCGTCAATCGCGACCTCACCATCACGAACAAGATTCTCCAATATCTCAACGCCGGGCTCGCCGTCGCGGCCACGCCCACCGCGGGCCAGCGCGAGGTGCTGGCCCGGGCCCCCGATGCCGGACGGCTGATCGACCTCGATTCGCCCGCCCTCGCTGCCGCCGGGCTCGACGAGCTCATCGGCGACCGGGAGCGTCTCGTTGCGGCCCAGCGCAGCGCCCGGACTGCTGCTGAGAACACCTATTGCTGGGAGCACGAGGCCCCGCGTCTCGTTGCGATCGTCGCCGCCGCCCTCGCGCGGCCCACGCCATGAAAGAACTGCTCCGCCGCGCCCTCCGTGGCGCGATCCTGTCCGTCCTGCGTTTGCGCAGCGGGCCCTACCCGATGGCGGCGAACAGCCGTTGCCTCATCATCGCACCCCACCAGGATGACGAAGCACTGGGCTGCGCAGGGCTCATCCTCACGCGACGCACCGCCGGCCTGCCGGTCAACATCATCTATATCACGGACGGGTCTGGGTCGCACCCCGGACACCCACACCTCAGTCCTGCGAACCTCGCATACCTTCGCCGCACCGAAGCCATCAAGGCCATGCAGCTTCTCCAGGTCGCACCCACCTCGCTCCAATTTCTGGACGCCCCCGACGGCACTCTGGCGCAGCTGAGTCCAGCCACCTTCGAGGAGCACGCCCGCCGCCTGGCCACGTTGCTCGCCCCGCTGCAGCCGACCGAATTATTCCTGCCCTGCCGCGACGATGGCAGCTCAGAGCACACCGCCGCATTCAGGTTGACGTTGCGCGCGCTTCAGCTCGCCGGCCTCGCCCCAAGGCTGTTTGAGTATCCGGTCTGGGCACGCTGGAGTCCCCGGCGACTCATCCGCCCGGGATTCACCAGCCGCCGGGTGTGGCGCTTGTCCTTTCCCCTCATTGCAGCCCGCAAACGCGAGGCCCTCGCGTGCTACCTTACCCAGATCAAGCCCACCTCGCCTTGGACGCAGCCGGTGCTGCCCCCGGGTTTTGCGGACTGCTTTGCCAATGATGAGGAATTCTTCTTCGACCAAGCACCATGAGCTTGAACCTACCCTCGCTGCTGGCCCGTGCGTTCCGTCGCCTCCGCTTCCAGCTTTACGGCCATCGCGCCGGCCTCGGCCAGCCCATCTCCCCCGCCGCACTCGACCAAGAATATCAGACTGGCGCCTGGGATCACTTCTTCGGTCCGGATGAACAACCCCGCTATGAGGCCCTCGTCGCACTCATCAGCGAGGCCCACCCCAGACCGCGGCTCCTGGACTTGGGCTGTGGCTCCGGTCGCCTCGCCTCGCTGCTCGATCCCGCCGCGTTGGCTGGCTACCTCGGGGTTGATATCTCCGCCGAGGGTCTCCGCCTCGCCCGCGCGCTCGCCCGGCCCGCGCCGCTCGACTCGTTCGAGCAGCAAGACTTCGAGACTTGGACCCCCGCCGCCGGATTCTACAATGTCATCACCTTCAACGAGTGCCTCGGCTACGCGCCTGACCCACTCCGCACAGCCCGCCGCTTCGCCGCTCTCCTGCCCCCCGACGGAACCCTCCTTGTCTCGCACTTCCGCTCCACCAATCACGCCGAGTTTTGGCTCCGCCTGGCCCGGGCTTTCGATTTTCCCGAGCAGCGCATCATCACCAACCCCAAAGGACAGGTCTGGGATATCCGTTCATTGCGTCTGCGTGCCTAACCCGTTGCCATTCCCAGCACTGCCCGGTGGTCCGATCCACGGGAAACAATAATCTGCCAGATCCCGCTTCCCGCCCCCTAGTACCAGTGCAGGCCTTCTTCTTGAAAAAACTTCTGATCATATCCCCTCACTTCCCCCCGCTTAATGCGCCGGACATGCAGCGTATTCGCATGAGCCTGCCGCATTACCCGGCCTGCGGCTGGGAGCCGGTGGTGCTGACCCTCCAGGATGAGTTCCAAGACGGTGTGCGCGAACCCGAGCTGCTGACCACCGTGCCGGCGGCGGTGCGCATCATCCGGATTCCCGCGCTCCCCGTCCGCATCGCCCGCTGGTTCGGCCTGGGCAACACCGGCCTGCGCATGCTGCCCTATCTGCTCTGGCACGGTTCCCGGCTGTTGCGCACCGAGAAGTTTGACCTGATTTTTTTCTCCAACACCCAATTCATCACCTTTCCCCTCGGGCGGGTCTGGCGGAGCTGGTTTGGAGTGCCTTATGTGATCGATATCCAGGATCCCTGGCGCACCGACTACTACGAACGCCGGGGATCCCGCCGTCCCCCCGGTGGATGGAAATATCAATTTGCCCGGTTTCAGGCCTGGCTGCTCGAGGGTTGGACCTACCGCCGCGCCGGGGCGATGATGAGCGTCTCGGCGAGCTACCTCACCGAACTTGGCGCCCGGTACCCGTGGTTTGCCCGGGTGCCCGCAGAGGTCATCCGCTTCGGGGGCAGCCGCGAGGATCTGGTGCATGCCTCGACCCAGCCGCTCAAGCAACCGCTGTATAGCCGGACCCAAGGGGAGATTCATCTCCTCTACACGGGCGCATCCGGCCCGGTGATGCCCCACTCTCTCGCCGTGCTGTTCGACGGTTTTCGCCGTTACCGGGAACATAGCCCCGAACGGGCCGCCCGATTCCGGTTTCATTTCGTGGGTACCAGTTATGTCGCGCCCGGCAAGGGTCGGCCATCGGTTCTGCCGGTGGCCGCGGCCTGCGGGGTCGCCGACCGCGTTGAGGAAATCCCGCACCGCATCGGTCATCTCGAAGCCCTGCGCTGGCAGCAACAGGCGGATGCGCTGCTGCTGCCCGGTTCCAGCGATCTCGCCTACTCGCCCTCAAAGCTCTATCCCTATTTTCTCACCGGCCGGCCGATCCTTGGTCTGGTCTTCCGGGACAGCGTCATGGAAAGCCTGATCGATGAACTGGGCTGCGCTCACGTGGTGCGCTTCAGCGATCATGAACCAAAGCAGCAGGCCTATGCCGACCTGGCTGCCTTCTTTGACCACGCGATCGCCGGTTTCCCGCCGCACGCGCAGCCGGTGCGGAATGAGAAATTATTCAACCAGACCTACCTCGCGGAGCAGCTCACCCGCCAGCAGTGCGCCCTGTTCGACCGCGCGCTGGCCGCACCCTGCTGACCGCGCGTTTCCAGCCTAACCCCCTGCCCATGGAATTTGTCAGCCGCACCCCCCAGCCCGACGAGACTGTCATGGATTATTCGCTGCTGGGCGGCGGACATATCGAGCGTGGCCGCAGGCTTTTCACGACCGGACTGGTATTGCTGACCACTGCACTCGTGCTTTTGGCCTATACCTCCAATGTGAAAGATCCGCTCCTTCTCTTTCAGGGGCTGCTGATCTTTGTCCTGTCGGTCATGCCCTCGTTGTTCTGGGCCAAGACCGGCGGCAGCCGGTTTCCCGCCTTTGAAACCATCATGCTCCTCTGCGCCAACGCCTACGCCATGCCGCTGCTTAACGCCCGCGAACAACTGGCTGCATACTCGGACGATGTGATCAGCCGGGCCGGGTGGACCGTGATTCTATACCTGATCACCGCCAACGTGATCTACCGCATGACCACCGGCCTCCCGGGGCGGGGCTCGTTCTGGCGCCAGTCGCTCATCACGCACCAAATTGAAAAACTGATCGTCTATGGCATGATCCTTTCCACGGCCTATGTCTGCATCAGCGAATTCACCAAATGGATCCCGCGCGACCTGGCGAGCCCCCTGCGGGCGGTTTTCTACGGCATTGGCATCCTCTGCACCTTTGTCAGCAGCCAGCGCTGGGGCCGCGGGGAGATGACCCAGGCGGAAAAGGCCGTCATGCTCTGCACCCTGATTCCCCAGCTCATTTTCATGAGTGTCGGGTTGATCCTGATCAGTGCCATCGGGTTGATCGGCATCGCCCTTCTGGGCTATCTGTCCGGGGGCAAGCGCATCCCCTGGCTCGTCATCGCCCTCACCTTTACCATCCTCGCCATCCTGCACACCGGGAAGACCAGGATGCGGGAGAAATACTGGGAGGGCCATCTGCCGGCACCCACCTTAACCGAGTTGCCGGCTTATTTTTCCGAATGGATCGGCGACGGCCTGCAACCGACCAGCGGCAATAAATCTGCCAGCCGGAAAATGCTCGAACGCACGTCGCTCATGCACCTGCTCTGCCTGATCATCGATTGCAGTCCCGGGCGTCAGGACTATCTCTATGGCGCGACCTACCGGCATGTGCTGCCCCAGATGATCCCTCGGTTCTTCTGGGCTGGCAAACCCCGCTCCCATGTCGCCACCTATGAGCTGGGCATCTATTATGGCCTGCAACGAGATGAGGACACCGTCACCACCACGATCGCCTTCGGTCTCCTGACCGAGGCATATGCCAACTTCGGTCTCATTGGCGCTATCCTCCTCGGAGCGTTCTGGGGGGTTACGCTGAAAAAGCTGCAAATCTGGTCAACCTTCAGCCCGATGTTTTCCTTTGCCGGGCTGTTTATGGTTTTGCTGACCGCCTGGTCGTTCAACGCGGAGCTGACGATGGCCGCCTGGGTCTCCTCCTTCCAACAGGCCGTGATCATGGTGCTCGGCCTGCCGCTGTTGCTGCGCAGCCTGCTGGGAGTCTGAAACCCCATGCGCCGCCTCGCCATTGTCGTTTCCCATCCGGTGCAGTATTACAGCCCGTGGTTTCGCTGGCTGCGGGAGCATTCCGGGCTGGAATTCAAGGTTTTCTATCTCTGGGATTTTGGCGTCACGGCGCAACGTGATCCGCAGTTTGGCACCATCTTCCAATGGGATGTCGACCTCCTCGCCGGCTACGACTCGGAGTTCGTGCCCAACACCGCCCGCGATCCCGGCACCCACCATTTCCGCGGCCTAAATAATCCCACGCTCACCGCCCGGCTGGCGGCGTGGCGGCCCGGCGCCATTTTGCTGTTCGGCTACAACTGGCTCTCCCACCAGCGGGTCATCTGGTGGGCACGGCGACGCGGGGTCCCGCTGATCTTCCGCGGGGATTCACACCTGCTCGGCCGGGAGGGCCTGCCTTTCCTCAACCGCGTGCTGCTTAAGCTGCTCTTTCGCCAGTTTGCCGCCTTCACTTATGTCGGGGCCGCCAATCGCGACTACTTCCGCGCCCTGGGCGTGGCCGACCAGCGGCTGTTCTTTGCCCCTCATTCCGTGAATAGCGCCCATTTCAACCCGGCGGATCCCGCGACCCAA
>JANMTJ010000541.1:0-13724 GCA_031390295.1 Oleiharenicola sp. | reverse complement strand
CCTTCTCAGGGCGGATCGGATCGATCGGAGTCTTGTCGGGAGTCTCATCCATTCAGGACCACGCAATGCGGCCCAGCTGCTTAGGGCGAACATTTTTGTAGGGCTGCCGCTCGTCGGCAGGCCTTGGCCCGGCGTCGAGCGCCGGCCCTACACGAGCTAAACCAAAGAAAAAGGCCGGCCCGCCTGCTGCGCGACCGGCCAAGACCAGAAAATCAGGCCTCAGGCCCGCGCCGTTTTGCCGATGATGAAGTAGAGGATCGTACCGATGAAGGGCAGCAGGATGATGAGTATGACCCAGAGCACCTTGTTGGGATTGCTGCTTCCGAGGCAGTCAACCAGTGCCACGATCCAGAAAATGAAGCAAAGGACGGCGATGAGATAGTTCAGGTTCATACGCCGGCAGGATACCGGATAACGTCACCCCGCGCGATGGGGCCAATACCTACCCGGGGCGATGTAGGGTCAGTCTCCGACTGGCCCTCTGCCCGACGGCAGCCTGAATCGGCGAGCCCGGTCGGAGACCGGCCCTGCCAACAAAAAAGGCCGGTCCGCGAGGACCGGCCTGAAAATCGGGAGGGCGCGGACTCCGTTCCGCGTCGCGGCGGCGAAGTGACTCGCCGCCCTACCCCTTAAGCCACACGCTCGACGACGAGCGGGGGCGGGATCGGCCGTTTCGGGGCGAGGCGGTAGGCATCCTTGAAATAGTTCAGCGCCTGCTCAAGCTTCGCCTCGTCGTTGTAGTGGATCATCATCAACGGCTCGCCCTGTTTGACCTGCGTGCCGACCTTCTTGATCTCCGAGACGCCGACGGCGTAGTCGATCCTGTTGTGGTGGGCGGCATCCTTGCCGGCGCCGAGGAGTGAGACTCCCTTGGCGATCATGGCGGCGTTGATGGTGTGCACATAGCCGCGCTTCGGGGCGGGCAGCTTGCGGATATGCTTCGCAGTCGGGAATTTTTCCGGATGGTCGATGTAGGAGATGTCGCCGCCCTGGGCCTTGATCATGTCCTTGAACTTCTCGAGGGCTGAGCCATCGGACAGGTGACGCTGTACGGTCTGCTTGGCCGAGAGCGTGGAACCGGCGACGCCGGCGAGGCGGACGATCTCCATGCCGAGCTTGAGCACGAGTTCCTTCATATCCTCGGGGCCTTCGCCCTTGAGCAGGGCAATGGCTTCCTTGATCTCGAGGGCGGTACCGACGGTGTCACCGAGCGGCTGGTTCATGTCGGTGACGAGCGCGACGCAGCGGCGCTTCATGGAGCGGCCGACGCGGGTCATGGAACGGGCGAGCTGCTTGGCCTGCTCGAGGTCCTTGATGAAGGAGCCGTTGCCCCACTTGACGTCGATGACGAGCCCCTCGGCGCCCTCGGCGAGCTTTTTGGAAAGCACGCTGCCGGTGATGAGCGGGAGGCTCGGGATCGTGCCGGTCTCCAGGCGCAGGTCGTAGAAAATCTTGTCCGCGGGGGCGAGCTCGGGCACCTGCTCGGCGATGGCGCCGCCAACGCGGGCGAGCTGGTCCTGGAAGTGCTGGATCGACATGTGGCTCTTGAAGCCGGGGACCGCGGAGAGCTTCTCCAGCGTGGTGATGACGAACTCCTGCTCGACGCCGCACATCATGGGGACGACGACGCCACTGGCCATGGCGAGCGGGGCGAGGACGAGGGCGGTCTTGTCGCCGACCCCACCGGTGGAATACTTGTCAATCTTGGGCTTGGCGATGTGGGACAGGTCGATGACCTCGCCGGAAAGCATCATTTCCTCGGTCAGGATCGCCGTTTCCTGCGCGGACATGTTGGCGAAGTAAATCGCCATGAGCAGGGCGGCCTGCTGGTGCTGCGGCATTTCCCCATCCAGCGTGGAGTCGATGATATAGCGGATTTCCTCTTGGGAGAACTCCTGCCCGTCGCGTTTCTTCTCAATCAATGATGTAAACGACGGTTTGATGAACCGGCGGGTGGGAATGGGACGTTTTCTCATGGAGGTCACTGAAGTGTGGCGGGAGGTAGGCGCCTTGCGGCGCAAAGCTCGAAATGGCAATGGTTTTTGCCGGTTTTGTCGAGCCAAAAATCCCACTTTACCGACCTATTTGGACAGATAGTCACTCCTGCCGTGAAGCAGGAGCCTCACCCACCGGAAACCAGCGAAAATCCTTCTTGCTCAAAGCCAAGCGCAATTCCTCAATCCACCGATGAACCTTCCGTTCGATGTCGCCGCCCATCTCGACGCCACCCTACGGTCAACAGCTACCAAGCTCGGTTTGACCGAGCGCGGTTTCGACCCAGAGGTGCGAGTGGCCGACGCAGCTCATGGGGATTTTCAGGCCAACGGGGCCCTCGCCTTCGCCAAACGCGAGAAGCAGAACCCCCGCGCTGTGGCTCAGCAGATAGTCGAGCCCCTGACCGAATTAAGGGAGACTTTTGACATTTCACTGGCCGGACCGGGGTTCATCAATTTCCGGCTTAAACCCGCCGCCCTGCTTGCCTGGCTCCAGGCCTACGATTCCGAAACCCACCTCCAGTCCGGTGCCGCCCACGCCCACGCAGGCCAGACTTGGGTGGTCGATTACTCCTCACCCAACACCGCCAAGCAGATGCACGTCGGCCACCTCCGCTCGGCCGTCATTGGCGAGGCGATTTGCCGGCTCCTCGCTTTCACCGGTGCCAAGGTCATCCGCGACAACCATCTCGGCGATTGGGGCACGCAGTTCGGCAAACTCATCTACGGTTACAAACGCTGGGTCAACGAGACCGCCCTGCAGACGGAGCCCATCGAGGAACTCGAACGCCTCTACAAGCTCGGCCACGCCGCCACCCCCGACAACTCGCCCGAGTTGGAGGAGGCCCGGCGCGAACTCGTGAAGCTCCAGTCGGGCGACCCCGAGAATGTCGCCCTCTGGAAAAAATTCTCCGACGTCAGTCTCGCCGCCTTCGAGCAGATCTACGAGCGGCTGGGCATCCGGTTCGACCACCACCTCGGCGAATCCTTCTACAACGACCAGGTCGAGCGCATCTACCGCGAGCTCACCGAGACCGGCCTCGCCCAGACCAGCGAGGGTGCGCTCGTGGTTTTCCACCCGGAGCACCCGCGTTTCGCCAAGCAGCCCTTCCTGATCCGCAAAGCCGACGGGGCCAGCAACTACGCCTCCACCGACCTCGCCACCGCCCTGTACCGCACCGAGCAATTCAAGGCCGACGGCATCGTCGTTGTCACCGACTTCCGGCAGGCCGACCATTTCGAGCAGCTCTGGCTCACCGCCCGGAAATGGTTTGCCGCCAAGGGCTATCGCACTCCGGAATTGCATCACGTCACTTTCGGCGCCGTCACCGGCGAGGACGGCAAGGCGCTCAAGACGCGCGACGGCGATGTCATCAAGCTCAAGGCCCTGCTCGACGAGGCCGAGGAGCGCGCGTTCGTCCTCGTGAGCGCGAAGAGTCCCGACTTGTCCGAAGCCGAACGCCGCGAGATTGCCCGCACGGTGGGCGTCGCCTCCGTCCAGTATGCGGACCTCGCGCAGAACCGCAGCAGCAATTACGTGTTCTCGTGGGACAAGATGCTGGCCCTCGACGGCAATACCGCGCCCTACCTGCTCTATGCGGTCACGCGTATCCGCTCCATCTTCCGCAAGGCGGGGCTGGATCCGGAACATCCTACCGTGACCGGCGCCGGCAGCGCCCCCGTCCCGGTGGCAGCTGCCGCCACCCCGCCCGAAACCCCGCAGGAGCTGGTGCTGGCCCGCAAGCTCGTGCAATTCGCCGGGGCCGTGCAACTCGCCACCAGCCAGCTCCGCCCGCATTTCCTCTGCCTCTATCTCTACGAGCTGGCCGGCGCCTACAGCGGCTTCTACGCCGCCGACAAGGTCATCGTGGACGATCCCGCCGTGCGCGCCCGCCGCCTGCTGCTCTGCCACCGCACCCTGATCGTGCTCGAGGCGGGCCTGCACGCGCTCGGGCTGCGCACCCTCGAGCGGATGTAACAAGCTGTTTTGGACAGTAGGGCCGGCGCTCGTCGCCGGGCCGCGGCCTGCCGGCTAGCGGCAGCCCTACAAAGACTCAAGGCTCCCTTGTTTGGCGTTTGGACCTTTGACGTTTGTGATTTCCCAAGGTGACTTCGCTCTTGCGGCGCTCCTGTCGCCGCCCAATATTCCCCGCCATGGCCAACCAAGAATTTTATGTGCGCGGCGTGAATGATGTCGAAGCGCGCGGTCCATTCAGCATGGAGCAGGTCGCCTCGCTCGTTGAAGCCGGCCAGGTCACTCCCGAGACCTATTATTACGATGCCGCCACCGAGCAGTGGCTCCTCATCTCCGGCAACGCCGAGATGAAGGGCATCCTCTGGCCCGAGAAGAAGCGCATGGGCTTCAAGCACAAGGAATTCAAGGCCGTCAATGAGGAGAAGTCCGACAGCGCCCCGCCCATCACCGTCCAGGATTTCCTCAATGCCGCCGAAGGCAAGACCGACGAGACCAAGGGCAAGAAGGACAAGGGTGCCAGCATGATGGCCGCCTCCCAGTGGGGCACCCGCTCCGCCGCGATCATCTCGCTGGCCAGCGCCGTCGCACTCGTCCTGCCCAGCATCGACGCCCTCACCGCCTTGGATTTCAACAAGCTCCTGCAGTCCCCGGGAATCTTTCTCGGCGTGGTTGATACCTTCATCGGCCTCCTGCTCCTGCTCGGTGTGATCAACATCTATCCCTTTGTGCGCTTCCGCGCCGTGTTCGGCCTCGGCTTCCTCGGCTTTCTGTTCATGACCCAGGACCAGCTCACCCCCATGATCGCCGTGGCCGCGGGATCGGCGGGTCTCTACTTCTGCACGATTTTCCTGAGCTACATCCCGCTCGCCGTCGCCGCCCTGCTGGGACTGGGCGGCATGGCGATGCTCGCCACGATGTCTTACTGAGCGCGGACTGGCGCCGCCCCGCCCATGCCGCTGCCATCGTCTCTGTCCCGGCTCCGGCGGCTTTGGACGCATGACATCTGGGCGGCGGGCCTGATTCGCGACCGTTCGCCCAAGAGCCGGTTCTTCGCGCTGCTGCGGGTCGCCTCCATCACGATTTCCGGCCTGCATGAGATGCATGTGGCCATCCGCTCCGCCGCGCTCAGCTACAGCTCGCTGCTGGCCCTGGGCCCGCTCATCGCCATCGCGGTCCTTATCTCCGGTATCGCCCTGGGCAACCAGGACCCCGCCCTCGCCGCGCAAGGGCTCAATCGCGTCATCAGTTTCATTGCTCCGTCGGTGGCCCAATACGACCAGATCGGCCAGGACGATCGCACCCCCCACCCCCAGGCGCCGGGTGACGCGGCGGTGACCCCGGCCGCCACGCCCGAGTTGGTGCAAATCATCAATACTTTCATCAGCAGCTCCCGCTCCGGCACCGCCGGCCTCATCGGTGTCCTCACCCTCTTCATCATTGTCCTCGGCCTCTTCACCACGATTGAGAACACCTTCAACGACATCTGGGGGGTCCACCGCGGACGCACCTGGCTCGCGCGCATCGTCTATTACTGGAGCGTCATCACGCTGGGTGCCCTGCTCTTCTTCACCTCGCTCACGCTCCTCTCCGCCGGGGCTTTCCTGAATTTCTTTTTCGAAAAGGTCCCGCTCGGCGCCCAGCTCAAGGACCTCTTCGTCTGGATGCTGCCCTCCGGCTCGGTGCTCCTGCTCGTCTGCCTGCTCACGCTGTTCTACCGGCTCGTGCCCCACACCCGTGTGCGCTGGACCGCCGCGCTCATCGGTGCGGTCATCGTCACCTTTCTCCTTTTCCTCAACAACTACCTCGCGTTCCTCTATTTCAAGCGCGTCGTGCTCTCCAAGAGCCTCTACGGCTCGGTCAGCATTGTACCGATCCTGATGATCGGACTCTACATCTTCTGGTTCTTCGTCCTCGTGGGCGGTCAGATCACCTACGCCGTGCAGAACGTCCGCTACCGCAGCAGCCAGACCGCCTGGCACAGCCTCAACCACGTCACCCGCGAGAGCATGTCGCTGCTCGTCCTGCTGCTCATCGCCCGCCGTTTCAAGGTCGCCGGTCCCGCCTACTCCGTCAGCCAGTTGTCCGCGCTGATCCGCATCCCCACCCAGATCCTCAATGAGAGCCTGAACCGTCTCTGCGCCATCAAGCTGATCACCGAGCTCCCGCCCGCCGATGGCGCGGACGCCAACGACCATCGCTACCAGCCCGCCCGCCCGCTGGACCAGGTCACGCTCGAGGAATTCCGGCGTGAATTCGAAAACTACGGCGAGGCCCCCACCGCCGGTCTCCTTGATGTCGTGGATCCTGTGCTCGCCCATTACCACGCCAAGCTCGCCGCCTGCCTCCCCGCCGCCCTCGGGGGGCAGACCCTGGACCAGCTCATCGCTGAGCTCCAGCCGAGCCAGACCTACGCTCCTTTCCCCGTTGCCGGGAATTAAGGTTGGGCGGTTGAAGGATCAGGCCGCATCGCGCGGTGGTTAGACTTGCCCTGAACTTTCCCGTTCGCACGGTGATGCGGCATGCTTTCGCCGTTTGGTCGCACCTCCCTCCTCCTGCTTGGTTTGCTTGGCGCGGCCCGGCCGGCTTGGGCTGAACCAAGGACGGTCGGTCTCTTGCGGCTGGAGAAGACTGCCTTGGAGATCGCCATCGTCGCGGAAGGCATCGATGCCCCGTTCGATCTCGCCTGGGGCCCGGACGGCCACCTCTGGTTCACTCAGCTCGACGGCACGGTGTGGCGCGTTGATCCCGCCACCGGCGCCAAGACGGAGGTGTTGCGCCTGCCCGGCGTCTTCTACCGCAAGTCACACGGCCTGCAGAGCCTCGCGTTCCATCCCCGTTTCGTTTCCGAACCCTGCGTCTATCTGCACTGTGTGTACAACCTGCCGACGAAGGGCCTGGAGGAGATTGTGCGCTCGCGCATCGTGCGCTGCCGCTGGGATGGCACGCGACTGGGTGAGCCCGAGACGATCTTCAACGACATCCCCGGGCGGTCTTACCACAACGGCTCGCGCCTGACGGTGGGCCCCGACGAGAAATTGTACCTGACCACGGGAGATGCCGGCGACACCGCCGCCAGCCAGGATCCGGCGCAACTGAGCGGCAAGGTCCTGCGGCTGAACCTCGACGGCACCATACCCTCCGACAACCCCGTCGCCGGCAGCCCGGTGTGGACCAGCGGCCACCGCAACGCCCAGGGGCTGGTATTCGCCCCCAACGGACGGCTCTACGCCTCCGAGCACGGACCCAACAATGACGACGAGATCAACCTCCTTGAGCGCGGCCGCAACTACGGCTGGCCCATCATCGAGGGTTTCACCGACCGGCCGGATGAAATCGCCGCCGCCCGCGAACGGAAATTCACCGAACCAGTGCGGGCTTGGACCCCAACGATCGCCGCCGCCGGTCTTGCTTACTACGCCCATCCCGCGATCCCGGAGTGGCACAACACCCTCCTGCTGGCCAACCTCAAGGGTCGCGCGCTGCGGGTGCTGCCCTTGAACGGGGCCGGCGACCGCATCGAGTCCGAGCACATCTTCCTGCAGAAGCACTTTGGCCGCCTGCGCGACCTGTGCGTCGCGACCAATGGCGACATCTATGTGGTTACCAGCAATTCCGACTGGCACCCGCGCTTCCAACCGTGGATGTACGAGGGCCTGCCTTCCGGCCCCGACGTGGTCCTGCGCCTGCGGCCCGTCGATGCCGCCACCGCCGCCCGGATCGAGGCCAGCCTCGATCTTGTCCTCCTCCGCGAGGACCAGGAACCGCTCCCGCTGATGACCGAGAACTGGAACATCCCCGCGACCACCGAGGCTCTGCAGGCCGGTCAGGACCTTTACCTGCTCCACTGCGCCAGCTGCCACCGGCCGGACGGACTCGCCGCCCCGGGCCTCATTCCCCCGCTGGCCGGCACCGAATGGGTGACCAAGGACAAGAATCGCCTCATTCAGATCGTCCTGAACGGCATGTCGGGGCGGATCGAGGTGAACGGCGCTTTCTACGAGCAGGAAATGCCGGCCAACCGGCACCTGTCCAACGAGGAACTGGCGGCGATCCTCACCTATGTCCGGGCCAGCTTCGGGAACAACGCGGGTGCGGTGATCCCCAATGAAATCGCCGAGGAACGGAAAGGCTTGCGCTGAATCAGTGTCACCCCGGGTCCGGCTCGCCGAAATGTCGCTGCCCCAACGAGTTTGCTTTTGACAATTTCGCCGAAGCGTCGCTTTGATTTGGAAACCCCGCCACCGCCACATGTTCAATCAACTGCTGGGACTCTTCTCCAACGACATCGGTATCGACCTCGGCACGGCCAACACCCTTGTCTATGTGAAGGATAAGGGCATCGTGCTCCGCGAACCCAGCGTGGTCGCGGTCTACACCAATTCCCGCCGCGTTCGCGCCGTGGGTGACGAGGCCAAGGTCATGCTCGGCCGCACGCCCGGCAGCATCACCGCCATCCGCCCGATGAAGGACGGTGTCATCGCCGATTTCGACATCACCGAGGCCATGCTGCGCTACTTCATCCGCAAGGCCAACGGCGGAAAAACCTTCCCCCAGCCCAGCGTCTGCATCGCCATCCCCAGCGGTATCACGGAGGTCGAGAAACGCGCCGTCATGGAGTCAGCCACGCACGCCGGCGCCCGCGAGGTCCATACCATTCCCGAACCCTTCGCCGCCGCCCTCGGCGTCGGCCTGCCGGTCGACGAGCCCGCCGCCAACATGATCGTGGACATCGGCGGCGGCACCACCGAGATCGCCATCATTTCCCTCAATGGCATCGTGTTCTCGAAATCAATCCGTGTCGCCGGCGACGAGATCGACCTCGCCATCATCAACTACATGAAGCGGGCGTACAACCTTCTCATCGGCGAGCGCACGGCGGAAGAGATCAAGATGACCATCGGCTCCGCCTACCCGCTCGACACCGAGCTCGCCATGGAGGTCAAGGGCCGCGACTCCGTCGCCGGTCTGCCCAAGACGATCCACATCACCTCCCAGGAAATCCGCGAGGCCATGGGCGACACCATCGGCGCCATCGTCGAGGCCGTCCGCCTCACCCTCGAGCGCTGCCCGCCCGAGCTCTCGGCCGACCTCGTCGACCGCGGCTTCGTGATGGCTGGCGGCGGCTCGCTGATCCGCGGCGTGGTCAAGCTCCTTTCCGAGAAGACCGGCCTGGCCGTCACCGTGTCCGACGATCCCCTTTCCGCCGTCGCCAACGGCACCGGCGTCTTCATCAACAACATCGAGGATTACCGCCGGATCGCCGCGGACCTCTGAGGTAGGGGCGCTTGCCCCAAGCGCCCACGGGCGGTTAAGGGTAACCGCCCCCACCGGAAACCCTCCCCGTGTTCCCCAAACGCTTCGACCAGGCCCGCCCGTTCGTCACGCTAGGCATTATTCTGCTCGCGTGGATTTTCCTGCCACTGGCGGTGAAGTCGTTTTCGCGCGCCACCTTCTTCGAGATCCAGGCTCCGCTGACCGTCGCCGACTCCTTCGTGCGCGACCTCCAGACCTTCTGGTCCAACCGGCTCCATTCCAAGGACGAGCTGCTGAAGGCCGGCCAGCAGGTCGCCGGGCTGGTCGCGCGCTACGAATACGCCAACCAGACCAATGCCTACCTGGAGGCCGAGATTCTCCGGCTGGAGAATATGCTGAAGATCCCCTCGATGCCGGATTTTCGCTTCGAGCCCGCCCGTGTGGCCCGGCGCGATTTCTCGGGCTGGTGGCAGCGCCTCATCATCCGCAAGGGAACCAATTACGGCATCACTGTCGGCGCTCCCGTGGTCTTCGCCGGCGGCGTGGTCGGCCGCATCACCGAGGTCCACCGCTACACCTCGGTTGTGGATCTGATCACCAGCCCCACCCTGCGCCTCGCCGCCACCGTCGCCGGTGACACGCGACCCATCAGCTACCAGGGCGGCCTGAACAACTCCTTCGCCTCTCCCCGCGGCACGGTGGATTTCGTCCCGCTCGACGTCTACGCCACCACCTCCGCCCCCAAGCACCTTGTGACCTCCGGCCTCGGCGGGATCTTCCCTCCCGGTCTCACCATCGGCGAGATCACCAACCTGGAGCCCAGTGCCGACGGCCTGTTCAAGAGTGGCGAGGTCCAGCTCGACCGGCGGCTCGGCACGCTCACCGAGGTCACCGTGCTCATCCCGCTCAATCCCGAGGAGTGATGATGTATTTTCTGCTCAAACCATCCGACACACCCCGCCCTGCGGGCACCCCTCTCCAGAGGGGATTCAAGACACTTGCTGCGAGGATTCCCCTCTATCAAGAGGGGTGGCCGTCAGGCCGGGGGGTGTAATCACCATGCGCCGCTCCGATCCCCGCTGGCTCATCGTCACCCTGGCCAATCTGCTGCTTTGGTGGCTTACCGGGCTGGCCAACCATTATGTGGCCGACCATGCCGTGTTTTTTTATCTCGGCGGGTTGCTCATCGCCTATGCCGCCCTGCGGCTCGACCCCAAACAGGGCCTGATCGCCACGATGCTCACCGGGCTCATGGTCGATGCACTCGAGCCCGTGCCTTTCGGCACCAGCCTCCTCCTCTACACCCTGATCCACGTCACCGTGCTCTACGGCCGCCAGCGATTCCCCCGCGAGGGTGCGGTCTTCGGCATCGTCGTGGCCCTGCTGGCCAACCTGTTCCTGTTCATCGCGCTGTCGTTCCTGCTGGTCGGGGCCGGTCCCCGGCCGGCCAGCGCGTGGCTGCGCATCTTCGCCGACCTGTTTTTCTCCCAAATCGCGATCCTGCTCGTCACCCCTTGGTTCCTCGCCCTGCAGGACCGCGCCATGGAACTGGCGGAGATCCATCCCCAGACCGGACGACCGGTGGCGCGTTGATCAGCCCCAATGCCTTCCCAGCCACACCCCCCGCCCTCTCGGGCACTCCTCTTCATAGAGGGGATTCCGGGTGCGCAATTTGGGTCCTCTCTAACAAGAGGGGTGGCGCATGGCGCCGGGGTGTGTAAAGTCTCCCCGTGAGCCGTCTCATCGAACGCCGCACCCACCGCAACCCGCGCCTGTTGCTTTTCCACGGCGCGGTCATCGCGCTGGTCGTGGTGCTCACCAGCGGCCTGGCCTACCGGCAGCTGCTGAATACCGGCCTCTACACCGAGCGCGAGCGCCTGCAGAATCTCCGCCGCGTCATCTCGCCCGGCCCGCGGGGCAATATCTACGACCGTGAGGGCCGGCTGCTGGTGGCCAACCGCCCGCGCTTCTCCGTGGTGCTCGATCTCGCCGGTCTCCGCAGCGAGTTCCGCACCGAATACCGCGCCATCGCGCGCAACTACGCCTCGCTCCCGGTCGGCGAACGGCCCAATGCGGACCAGATGGAACGCATCGCCCGCAGCGCCGTCGCCCAGCGTTACCTCGACCAGATCAATTTCATCCTCAACCGCAGCGAAAAAGTCCGCTCCCCCGAGCTCAGCCGCCACATCAACCAGACCCTGCTCCTGCCTTATGTCCTGCTCGACGACCTGGCCCCGGAGGAATACGCGCGGCTGATCGAGCGGCTGCCCGTCACCTCGCCGCTCCAGGTCTATACCTCCAGCACCCGCAACTATCCCTTCAACACCGCCGCCGCGCACACCTTGGGCTACGTCGGCGTCAACAACGACCCGGAGGTCGAGGATTTCCCCGGGGAGGATCTGACGACTTTCAAGATGAAGGGCTCGGTCGGCCGCACGGGCCTGGAGAAAGTCTTTGATGAGAAACTCCAGGGCGAAACCGGCGGCGCCATCTACCGCGTCGATCCCGCCGGTTACAAGGTGGACCTGCCCGTCGAGAAGCGCCTGCCCGTGCAGGGCAGCAACATCACCACCAGCCTCGACATCGACCTGCAGCAGGCCGCCGAGCTCGCCATGAAGGACGGCGAGGGCAAGGACCGCACCGGCGCTGCCGTGGCCATCGACATCCGCACCGGCGAGGTGCTCACCCTGGTCTCCAAGCCCGACTACGACCTCAACACCTTCGTCCCGCGCCTCTCCTACGACGAGGCCAGGGTCATCGAGGAATCCGGCGGCTGGCTCAACCGCGCCATCCAGGGCCAGTATCCCCCCGGTTCCACCTTCAAACTCATCACCGCCATCGCCGGGCTGCGGTCCGGCTCCATCGATCCCACCACCACCCGCGTCATCTGCCCGGGCTTCTTCCCGGTCGGCAACCGGCGCTTCCCCTGCCACAATCGCAACGGCCACGGCGAGCGCGACCTCCGGGGCGCCATCCGCGATTCCTGCAACGTGTTTTTCTACAAGAACGGACTGGAAATCGGGGCCAACCTCATCGCCGCCGAGGCGCGTCGCTTCGGCTACGGCCACCCCACCGGCATCGAGTTGCCGCATGAGTACCGCACCCCGCACGTCGCCGACCCCGCCTGGAAAAGAACAAACATGAAGGAGCCCTGGGTGCCCGGCGACACCGCCAACATCTCCATCGGCCAGGGTGACACGCTGATCACCCCGTTGCAGGCCG
This sequence comes from Oleiharenicola sp., assembly GCA_031390295.1. Lineage (GTDB taxonomy): Bacteria > Verrucomicrobiota > Verrucomicrobiia > Opitutales > Opitutaceae > Lacunisphaera. The sequence continues at coordinate 1,280 of JANMTJ010000541.1, read as the reverse complement.
CCTGCATGGTCGCGTCCTTCGCCCGGGGCGAGACCGAGACCAAGCCCACCATCCTGCACGATCCCAAACGCCCGGCGCAGCACACCGAATCCATCGGTCTGTCGCCGGCCGACTACAACGCCGTACTGGAGGGCATGGAGCAGAGTTACCGCTTCGGCACCGGCAAACTCACGCAGGTGGAAGGCCTGCGCGGCGCCGCCAAGTCCGGCACCGCCCAGAAGGGCCGCATCGACCTCGCCTGGATCGTGGCCTTCGCCCCGGTGGATAATCCGCAGATCGCCGTGGCCGTCGTGCTGGAGGGTGCGGTTGACGACAACAGTTTTGGCGGCGGCATGTATGCCGCCCCGGTGGCCAAAGCGATTCTGCAGGCCTGGAAGGACAAGCAGGACCGCGCCGCAGTCCCGCCGGTCAAGCTCTCGATGCAGTGAGGGCGGCCTGATATCAGGTCTTTTGGTAGGGCGCGGACTCCGCTCCGCGCCGGTATGGAGGGAATGCCACATGCCTTTGCCTGCTCGGAAACCCATGGACCATACCCTTCCCTCCTGGGTAAAGGGCAGTCCGATCTATTTCATCACGATCTGCACGAGCCCCAGAGGGCTGAACCAATTGTGCCATCCTGAATTGGCGGCGGCCGTTTTCTCTGCCGCCCGGCACTACCACATCCGTTATCGATGGCATGTCAGTCTGCTCTTGTTGATGCACGACCATTTGCACGCGCTGATTGCCTTTCCAAAAATCGAATCGGCACCTCAAGTCATCCGTTCGTGGAAGCACTATCTGTCGAAACAACGTCACCTCAAATGGCAACGGGACTACTTTGATCACCGTGTGCGAGATCATTCCAGTCTGCGGGAAAAGGCTGCCTATATCCGGCAAAATCCAGTTCGCGCCGGCCTGGTGGCATCTCCTGAATTGTGGCCGTACATCTGGGAACCAGAACGGTAGGGCGGCGACTCTGCTCACCGCCGTGGCGCGGAACGGAGTCCGCGCCCTACCCGTCAAACGCACTCTGTCACCGTCGCGCCGTGCGCCTCGCTTGGCGCGCCCGCCGGAACACCGCCCGCGGCTCCGGCCAGGTCTCGCGCCGGCCGTAGCGCAGCCGCTGCAGTTCTCCTACCACAACATCAATCTCCTGCTCTCTGCCTGCCGTCCGTAGCCTTGGCGACGGATGGTCCTCTGCTGGCTGGCGCAAGCGGCCCAGCCATACCCCGGCCGTGCGCCGCACCGGATCGTATTCCGCCGGCCGGCGCCACAACTGCCAGCGCTGCCAGCCCTGGCCG
>JANMTJ010000067.1:0-2489 GCA_031390295.1 Oleiharenicola sp. | reverse complement strand
ATCGACCCGATGGTGGCGCTAAGGACGGAGTAACCCAACATCTCCAGAGTTATTTAGACTATCGTTTAAGTCATGACGGGTAGGGCGCGACCGCTGGGCGCGCCGCAAGGACATTCGCGGACGGCCCGGCGGTCCGTCCCTACCGGCGCTAGCGCGCCAAAATTATAAAACTCCAGGTGATTGGAGTAACCAGGCTGTCAGATCCGCCGCCGAGCCGACTTCCACGAACTGCTGGTAGTCGGCCGCGAGGAGCGACGCGTACGACGGCTCGGCGAAGCGCCGGCAGTGCAGCAACACCTTGGCCTTCTGGCCCGGGGCGCGCACCAGCCGGCCGAGGCCCTGGTTCACTTTCTGCAAGCCGGGGATCTGGTAAACGCGCCGGAAGGCCGCTTCGCGGCCGATACCGTTGAGGGCGGTGAGGCGGGCCTTTTGCACGGCGTTCACCTCGGGCAGGGCCGGGCCGACGACGATGGCATGGGTCACGCGTCCGCCGAGCAGGTCAATGCCCTCGGCGAAGCTGCTCCCGAGCACGAGGAACAGCACGTCGCTGAAGACGAGGTTCTCCTCGACCCAGGCGGCCTGGGCGGCGAGGTCGGGCAGCTTGGGTTGCAGCGCCGTGCGGAGCACCGCGCCGTAGTCGGACAGCGTTTTCTGCACCGCCTCGGCATAGGCATAGGACGGGAAGAAAACTGCGATCGCGCCCTTTGCGGATTGGTGCATTTCGACAATGGCGGCGGCGGTGGTGCCGTAGTGATTGGCGCGCTGGCGGAAAGTGGTGTCCACGCGCAGGTCCACGGCCACGTCATAGGCGCCTGCCCGCCACGGCGTGGGGGCGTGAAGGGTGGCAAAGGTGGTAGGGCGGGCAGTCCCTTGCCCGCCGTCGGGTGGCGCGGAACGGAGTCCGCGCCCTATCTCCAATCCGCACGAAGCAGCAAACTCCGCATAGGGCTGCAAGGTGGCCGACATCAGGATGGCCCCGCCGAAGGGCCGGAGGGTCTCACCGATGGCGGCTGATGCATCCACGCAGGTGAACTCCAGCTGGCCTGCGCGCGCCACCCAGACGAGTTTGATCAGGGTCTTGTCCGCGATAAAATCTGCCAGCGCGGCAAACGACCAGAGCGTTTCGCTGTGTTTTGGTCCCAACGCGGTGTAGTCGAGGGGCTGGGTGGTCGTCAGGCTGGCCAGACGCCCGAGCAGGTCGTGCACCTCCGCTTCCACGCCGGGGTCGAGTGACTCGGCCGGCTGGAGCGAAGCGAGCAGCATGATCCATTCCTCCACGGCCAGCACCAGCGTGGCGGGCGCCTGCAGGTGGTCCAACTCGGCGAGGAGCAGGCGGGCCTCGCTCTCGTTCGCGCTGTGCGAATAAGCCCCGGCGACGCGCGAGGGCAGATTGTGCGCCTCGTCGATGACGAGCAGGGTCTCGGCCGGGTCGAAGCCGGGCTGGTCGAAGAACAGGCCCCGGTTGTCGGGGGCGAAGACATAATTGTAGTCGCCGATCCACACGTCGTTGAAGGGCAGGGCGGCGCGCGTGATCTCGTAGGGGCAGATTTGGGCGACGCGGCCGGCGGCGCGGAGGGTCTCGAGGTCGTGCGGCTGCTTTTCGTCGAGGTAGAAGCGACTGAGCCCGCTCCCGGGCCAGCGCTCGGCGCCGTCGCGCAGGTAGTCGCAGCCATCGCGAACGCAATGAAAGGTGTGGTTCACGCAATGCTCCGACTTGTTGCGGATTTGCCACGCCGCCAGCGGTGTGGCGGTGGCCGATCCGTCGCGAGCAAGCTCGCTCCCACAAGTCATGGCACGGAGTGTGTGCATCACCTGAATCTGGCCGGTGGATTTTCCGGTCAACCAGATGAGCCGGGCGAAGCGGCCGGCCTTGAGCTGGCCGAGGGCGAACTCCAGCACGCAGCCGGTCTTCCCGTAGCCGGTGGGGGCTTCGAACAGCAATACCGTCGAAGGCGTGCCCCGTTCCGGAGTGCTCTCCGGCCGGGGTTTGTCCGACGATCTCGCGCGCCATTCGTCGCGAATCGCCGGCAAAAAAGCAGCGGCCAGGTCCTGTTGGATCGTCTCCTGGCCGGTCCGGAGGTGCGCGAACGGCGGCTGGAACTGCAGGGCCCGCCGGCGCGCGGTGGACCGGAGACAGAGGTTGAGGAACTCAATCAGCGCATCGAGCTGGTGGAAGACCAGGGCCTCGTCGAACGGCGTGAGGGCGATCGTCTGGGCCAGGCCGGAGCCGGCCTCGACGAAGACGAGTTCGGCCCGCGGGTCCTTGGCGCCGAGCGAACGAAGCAGGACGACGTAGGCGGAAAGCTGGAGGAAATAGGCGGGGTAGTCGGCGCGGAGCTCGGTTTCCGCCGCCGGGAGCGGGCGGGTGACGCTCTTGATTTCGCGCAGGGTGGAACCGATTTGCTGGTCGATGCGGCCACTGAGGATGAAGGTCCAGCCGCGGTGGGTGATGCGACCGTCGATGACGACCTCGAACTTCACGTCGGGGC
>JANMTJ010000526.1:0-2452 GCA_031390295.1 Oleiharenicola sp. | reverse complement strand
TGACGGACATGGAGGCGAGCCTCGTCCGGAATTCCCCGTTTCTCGTCAAGGACCTCTATATCGTCACGCCCAATTCCATCCGTGCGGCCGCGGCGTCGATCCAGCAGGAGATGTTGCGGGCGTCGCGCAGCATGCAGCTGGCGGACGCCGTGGATCCGATCTATGTCGCGCAGAAAAACGCGGCGGCGGACTCCTTGCGCGCGAAGCTGCACGAGGCCCAGCGCGCCGCGGCGGCCGTCCACCGGGACACGGCGCTGGCCGCCCTGCACCTGGACAGCCTGTCCCTGGCCCTGCTGGGCAAGCCCTCCGCCACGACCATCAGCTGGGCCAACGCGAACCCCAGCGAGGAAGGCCCGGTTTATCATCTTGGCATGGCCCGCGCGCCCCTGGATTTCGTGCGCTGGGCCCACATGTCCGGCCGCATGGTCCCCGTCGAGGCGATGGCCGGCAAAGAGCTGAGGACCTTCTTCAACGGCTGGGACCAGCACTACACCGGACCGGACAAGGAAGGCATTTATCCCCTGCTGCGACCGGCGACGGAGTGAGGGGATTCCGGGCCGCGATAATGGGTCCAATTGATGGATTGATGGATCGAATGTAGGGTCGGACCTTGGTCCGACCTCGCGCGTGAGGTCGGCGCAAGCGCCGACCCTACAACCAAACCATCACGCCTCACATGACACCATAGGAATCCTCTGCTGGCCTGCCAGGAGTCTCAGCGCCGGAAACCCCGGCCGGAGGATCTGCCCACCGAGGGGTAACGCAGGGAGGCTCCGTCGCCCATGAATTCGCTGCGGTCGGCACCCGCGCGTTCGAAATCATTGAGGACGGGTTGCGGCGCAGAGTAAACGTAGGGCGTACCCGGGTAGTATTCGCGTCCGTAGTAGCCGCCGAGAGCATCGCCGGAGTAACGGGAGTAGCTGATCGCCAGACCGAGCCCTGTGACCGGGTCGAAGTAACTGACCCAAGCCCCGGCCTCGTGGAAGTTGCGGCCGCCTCCAGCCGAGCCCACGGTGAGCGACATGCCGCCGTGGACCTGCAGCCGCCTCTGCTCGCTCAAGATGATGTCATCGCCTCGCAGACGGGGACGCTCGCGCGGTTGCGGGGAAGCCTGCGACCGGGGTGCGTTGGCGAGGGCCGCGGCGATCAGCATGTCGAGTTTCGCCAGCTGTTCCGGCGTCAGGCGGTCCAGGCCCGCGGCCTGGATTTCGGACTCCGTGTAGCGCTGGGAATAGGGATCGTTGAGGGCGGGGGCCCGGCGGGCGCGGGCGCGGTCGGTGGCGACCAACCGGTCGAGGACGGTGAGTTCACCCGGTGTCAGGGTGTCCAAGCCGGCTTCCGATTTTTGTCCCGGCGAGAGCGTGGCGGTGAAACCGCCGCTGGCGGCCGGTGACAGGATGGCCAATGCGGCCACCAAGCCCGTGAGGAGCACACCCGAGCGGATGACGCGGAACGGAATCATGCGCTACTGACCGGTGGTCCGGCCGCGGGTTCCTGCGGGGAAGTGGTTCATGGGCAAGGGGTGCGGGCCGGCCGCCGGCACCGGACCTGTCCCTGCCATGTTCTGGAGGATTGCCAGCAAGGCAAGCACCGGAAAAATGGCCGGCATGTGCGGTCGCTACACCTTTCAACACGCCGAGGCCCTCCGGCGGTTGATCGAGAGTCTCACGGGCGAGACCTACGAGGAATTCATGGCGCGCTACAATGTCGCGCCGACCCAGGACAACCCCGTCGTGGTCCCGGACGCCGCCGGCCGGCCGCGCCGCCGCACCATGCGCTGGGGCCTCGTGCCCCCCTCGGACCCCGCGGAGAAGCCCCGGCTCATCCATGTCAATGCCCGCTCGGAGGAGATTCTCGGCAAGCGCACCTTCCGGGAGGCGGTGCAACGGCGCCGCTGCGTCGTGCCGGCCGACGGCTACTACGAGTGGAAACGCCCCGATGCGCGCACCAAGCTGCCGCACCTCATCAGCCTCCGCGACCGGCGGCCTTTTTTCATGGCGGGCATCTTTGCGGAGGCGACCGCCCTGCGGCCGGAGACCTTCGCCCTGCTGACCTGCGGCCCCAACCGCCTGATGGCGGAGATCCACGATCGTATGCCCGTCATCCTCGATGCCCCCGGCCTCGCCCGCTGGCTGCAGCCGGAGCCGATCAGTGCCACGGAGATGTCCAGCATTTGTGTTCCTTATGACGACGCGGCGATGCAGGCCTGGCCGGTGAGCGCGGTCGTCAACAGTGCGCGCCACGAGGTGCCGGAGTGCGTCGTGCAGGTGCCGCCGCACGTGGATCCGCAGGCCAGCTTCGGGTTCTGAGCGGCGCCGGGCGGCGTAAAAACTAATAGCTGCGCGCCGCACCGTTTCGGGACTTGCCGCGCATACGTCGCGTTGTGCGAGGGTGCGGGCATGCCGCTCCGGACCCTTGCCGTGGACTTCAACTCCTATTTCGCTTCGTGCGA
>JANMTJ010000486.1:0-4607 GCA_031390295.1 Oleiharenicola sp. | reverse complement strand
GCCGGGCGCGAGTCTCTATGCCACCTACCAGCGCGGCACCGCCCTCCAACCCGGGCAGGGCGGCACGGTGAACAGCAAGAGCAACTTCGCCTCGGCGGAACAGAAGGAACTCGGGGCCAAGGTGGCCCTGCTCGACGGCCGGCTGTTCGCCAGCCTTGCCGCCCATGAATGGACGAGTGCCCGCTTCAACGACCGCGAGAACCGGGCCGAACGCCTGCAAGGCCGCGGCACGGAGCTGGAATTGACCTGGGCCCCGACCGACCGGCTCAGCGTGATCGCCTCCGCCGGGGCGCAACGGGTCTTCCGGCTAGATCCGCTCGGTTTCCGCGCCCGCTACGGCACCCCGGAGCGCATCGCCCTCGAGTCGGGCTCGTTCGACGCCGGCGTCACCCCGACCCCGGCGCTCAATCCGCAGTTGATCTACCCCGGCACGCCCGAGGCCCAAGCCAAGCTCGATGTGGCCTGGCAGGCCACGGCGGCCTGGGGATTTTCCCTCGGTGCCGTCTGGAGCCACTCCGTCTATCACAACTTCGAGCGCACATTGGTGCTGCCGGCATCGCTGGTCTGGCGCGGCAGCCTGCACTGGCAACACGGCCCGCTGACCTTGCGGCTGAGCGCGGAAAATCTTTTCAGTGCGGACTACTTCCTTGGGGCCGATCCCAATTTCTCGCACAACGACCTGGTGACCAAGGCGCCGCCGGTGGAGGCCAAGGTGACGGCCACCTGGAGTTTCTAGTCGGGTTGCGAACCCCTAAAACATGAAGGGCGCCCCCTGCGGGACGCCCTGCATGACCTAACACCAAGCAAACCGTAAGAACTACAAACAATGTTCGTTACCTAAAACGACGCACTGATGTCGTTAGGATAGACGCGGTCGCCGGCAAAACGTTGAATCTTTCTTGCAGGAATCTTTGGGGAGAATCCATCGGCCGAAGGATTGATGCTTCGCCATGATCTCCAGTGAGTTAAGCAGTTGTTCGAAATCCATCAAGCACCCTGTCTCCGGCCAAGTAGCGCGATAAACTTGGGAAATATTGAATCCACCCACGACATTCACCCTCAGTGATCAGTTGTAGGGCTGCCGCTCGCCGGCAGGCCCGGCGACAAGCGCCGGCCCTACAGATGGATTTCCGCGGGCATGATGTAGCCGGCGGATTTCTCCGGCAGCGGCGACGCCTTGAGCGGATAACGGAACTGCTTGCCCTCGAAATTGCGGAAGATCACCTCGTCGTCGGTGATCTGCTCCACGTAATCGGGATTCACCGGCACCTTGCCGCCGCCGCCGGGCGCATCGATGACGTATTGCGGCACGGCGTAACCGGTCGTGTGGCCGCGCAGCGCGCGGATGATCTCAATGCCCTTGCGCACATCCACCTTGAAGTGGGCGCCGCCGGTGATGAGGTCCATCTGGTAGATGTAGTAGGGGCGCACGCGCATGCGGAGCAGGCGGTGCACGAGTGCCTTCATGACGTCGACATCGTCGTTCACGCCCTTGAGCAGCACGCTCTGGTTGCCGAGCGGCACCCCGGCGAACGAGAGACGTTCGCACGCGTCCTTCAACTCTTGGGTCGTCTCCTTCGGGTGGTTGACGTGGATGCTCATCCAGATCGGGCCGTGCTTCTTGAAGATTTCGCAGAGTTCCGGCGTGATGCGCTGTGGCAGAAAGACCGGGATGCGCGAGCCGATGCGGATGAACTCGACGTGCTTGATCGCCCGCAGCCGGCCGAGGAGGTGCTCGAGTTTCTTGTCCGACAGCAGGAGCGGGTCGCCGCCCGAGAGGAGGACGTCGCGGATCTCCGGATGCGCCTCGATGTAGCGCAGGGCCTGTTCGTATTCGGGATGAAAGTTGTAGTCCTGGGCGTTGCTCACGAGCCGGCTGCGGGTGCAGTAGCGGCAGTAGGCGGCACAGCGGTCGGTGACGAGGAACAGCACGCGGTCCGGGTAGCGGTGCACGAGGCCGGGCACGGGCGAGTGCTCGTCCTCGCCGAGCGAATCGAGCATCTCGCCCGAGGAGATGACCATCTCGTCGCTGCGGGGGATGACCTGCTTGCGGAGCGGGCAGTCGGGGTCGTTGCGGTCGATCAGGTTGAAAAAGTAGGGGGTGATCGCGAGGGCGAGCTTTTGGTTGGCGAACAGGCACCCCGCCTTCTCCGCCGGGGTGAGCGTCATGTAGCGCTCCAGCTGCTCCACGGTGGTGAGCCGGTTCTTGAGCTGCCAGGTCCAATCCTCCCAATCCGCCGCGGGGACGTGGGACCAGAGGCCCTGGCCCGCAAACCAGGCGGAGCGATCTTCTTGGTATGACATGGGTGCGGGAGCAGAGGTAACCGGTTCACCCTGGGTGTCAAATGGGCGAATTTCCCCTGCGATTCTCGAAAACCACTAGACAGGCGGGGACGAACCCACTTTCGTCAGTCTTTAATGTCTGCTCCCTCGCCCGCAATTCTCGCCCTCGAAGATGGCAGTGTGTTCCGGGGCACCGCTTTCGGCGCCGCCGCCGCCATCGCCGGCGAGTGTGTGTTCAACACCTCGATGACCGGCTACCAGGAGATCCTCACCGACCCCTCCTACTTCGGCCAGATCATCACCATGACCGCACCGCAGATCGGCAACTACGGCATCAACGCCGAGGACGAGGAGTCCGCCGCGCCCAAGTGCTCCGGCTTTGTCGTGCGCGAGATTTCCCCGGTCGTCAGCAACTGGCGCAGCACCATGTCCCTCGACGCCTACCTGAAAAAATACGGCATCCCGGGGATCAGCGAGGTCGACACCCGCGCCCTCACCAAGAAGCTGCGCGTTGACGGGGCGATGAAGTGCTGCCTTTCCACCCTGCCGCTGAGCGAGCAGGAGGCCGTCGCCCGCGCCAAGGGCTGGCGGGACATGGCCGGCAGCGACTACGTCAAGGACACCACCTGCCCGGCGCCATACATCTGGGGGGCCGATGACGCCGCGCGCTTCAACACCCAGTATCTTCCGATCGGCACCACGGGCGGTGCCACCGTCACGCCGGTGACGAAATTCAAGGTCGCGGCCTTCGACTTCGGCGCCAAGCACACCATCTTCCGCAAGCTCGTCCGCCACGGATTCGAGGTGCATGTCTTCCCTGCCACCACCACCCACGAGCAGGTGCGCGAGGCCGGCGTGGACTGCGTGTTCCTCTCCAACGGCCCCGGCGATCCGTCCGCCCTGCCCTACATCCACCAGACCGTCACCGCGCTCCTGCCGGACTATCCCACGTTCGGCATCTGCCTCGGCCACCAGATGATCACGCACGCCCTCGGCAGCACCACCTTCAAGCTCAAGTTCGGCCACCGCGGCGGTAACCAGCCCGTGAAGAACCTCGAGACGGGCAAGGTCTCCATCACGGCCCAGAACCACGGTTTCGCCACCGACCCGAAATCGCTCGAGGCCCGCGGCGCGGTCGTCACGGAGATCAATCTCAACGACCAGACGGTCGAGGGCCTGCGCCACAAGGAGCTGCCGGTGTTTTCCGTGCAATACCACCCCGAGGCCGCGCCCGGACCCAACGACGCCGATCCGCTTTTCGAGGATTTCTACCAGCTGGTCGTGAAACGGAAGGCCGGGAAGATCTGAGCGCCAAAGGCGCACTCTTTCACCTAATCCTTCTCCTTCTCTTTCTCTCTGTCTTGGTTTCGAGAGAACGAGAAAGATTACGAGAACGACGAACGATCAAGCAGCCCTACCCCAGCAGCGCCTCGAATTTCTTCGCGTCCTCCGGCGTGTCCACGCCGATGGTGGCGTCCTCCGTCACCTCGATCGCGATCGGGTGGCCGTTTTCCAGCACCCGCAACTGTTCCAGCTTCTCGATCTGCTCGAGTTTGCCGGGCGCCAGACGCACGAACTTTTCCAGAAAATCCGCCCGGTAGGCGTAGAGCCCGAGATGCTTGTAGCAGGGATTGGCCGCCACCCAGGCGTCGTCCACCGTCAGCCCGAGGTCACGCGAATAGGGCATCCGGGACCGCGAGAAATACAGGGCCCGGCCGTTCTGGCTCATGACCACCTTCACCTGGTTGGTGTTATAGAAATCCACCACGCGCTTGAACGGCGTGGCCAGGGTCGCCATCGGGCACTCGCCTTGGATCAGCCGGGCCAGGGCCTGCAACTGGGCCCCGGTCACCAGCGGCTCATCTGCCTGCACATTGAGCACATAACTGGCCCGCACGGTGCGGTTGGCCTCGGCGAGGCGATCGGTCCCGCTTTGGTGCCCGGCATCGGTCATTATCGCCCTAAATCCAGCCCCCTCAAGGCATTCGGCCAGCAACTGATGATCGACTGCGAACCACAGCGGGTAGTCGGGTGCCTGCGTCGTGATGCGTTCCGCCACCCAGAGCACAAGCGGCTTGCCCTTAATTGGATGCAACAGCTTCCGCGGAAAGCGCGTGGACTCCAAACGGCACGGCACGATGATGGCGAAGGCGGGCATGCGGGGGTCTTTGAGGTTGCAAGCCGGGGCGTGACCGGCTTTTGCGTTAACCTTTAATCCGACCACCCAGACCGACCGCAATGGAAAAGAGCGCCACGCCAGCCCCCCAGACTCTCACGAAGGAGCTCCTCGTGCAGAACAAGATGGGCATCCACGCCCGTCCGGC
>JANMTJ010000466.1:0-4272 GCA_031390295.1 Oleiharenicola sp. | reverse complement strand
GCGGTCCGCGTCGGGAATGTTGGCGAGGATGACGTTCTGGTTGGCGCTGAGGCGGAACTCGAGGCGCGGGAACTTCTCCGCGACCTGGCGGAGGGCCGTCTTCATGGCGTGGCCCGCGACATCCTTGATGCGGCCGGTCTGCACGAAGAGCGTGAGGAAATTCGAGCCGTCCACCGCGCGATGCCAGCCGTAGGTGTCGCCCGTGGTGGTGAACGCAAAGCGGCGGACGCCGGTGAGGGGCGCGGAGATGCGGCGATTGACCTCGGCCACCAGCCACTCGACCCCGCGTTCCTGCACGACATATTTCAGGCGGGCGTGCTTGCGGTTGGTGCGGTCGCCGAAGTCGCGGTGGATGGTCAGCACGGCCCTGGCGACCTCCACCACCTGCTCGCGCGGGATGAAGCCGATCACGTCGGCGAGGCGGGTGTAGGTCTGGTCGTTGCCGTGGCTGCGGCCCATGCCGCCGCCGACCGCGAGGTTGTAGCCGAGGAGCCGGTCATTCTCGATGATGGCGATGAAGCCGAGGTCGTTGGTGAAGACATCCATGTCATTCGACGGCGGGATGACGAACGAGGTCTTGAACTTGCGCGGCAGGTAGGTCTGGCCGTAAAGCGGGTCGACGAAGCCGGTGTTCGCCGGGTCGTCGAGGTTGAGCTGGACGTTGTCGACCCAGATGGAGTGGTAGGCCGGGGTCTTGGGCGCGAGGGCTTCCACGACAAGCAGGCTGTCGGCGAAGACTTCCGCCCGGGCCCTCGTGGTCGCCGGGGTGGGCGAGACGGTGATGTTGCGGTTGACGTCGCCGCAGGCCGCAAGGGTGGAGAGGAGGGAGTCGTTGATCTTCCTGATCAGTGGGCCGAGGCCGGCCTTCACGACGCCATGAAACTGAAGGCTCTGGCGGGTGGTGATGCGCAGGGTGTTGTTGCCGTATTGGGTGGCGAGGTCGTCGAACGTGATCCACTGTTGCGGCGTCATGACGCCGCCGGGGATGCGGCCGCGGATCATGACCAGCCACTTCTTGCCGGTCTTGCGCAGGTCGCGGTCATCCTGTTGATAGATACCGTGGAACTTGATGAACTGCTCGTCATCCTCGGAAAACTTTTCGGCGGCCGGATCGGCCAGGGTGGCCGCGATATTGCCGGCCAGCGTGGGGATGCGCTGCTTCAGGACCTCGTTCTTGGAAGGCGGAGCCGGTGGTTTTTCAGACATGACGTAGAGAAGGCTTGCCCTTGGCAGCCAGTGGGTAAAGATTAAAAGAAGTCATATTGACTAATGAAGTCATGTTAGCCACAAACGCAACGAAATCAAAGGGTTTTGTCTGGCTCGTCGGTGCCGGACCGGGTGCTCCCGACCTGATAACCGTGCGGGGACTAAAGGTCCTGCAGGGGGCGGAGGCGGTTGTCTATGATGAACTGGCGAACGACGAGCTGCTGAATAACTGCCCGGCCGGATGCGCCCTGCATGCCGTGGGCAAGCGGGCGGGCAAACACAGCACCTCGCAGGGTGAGATCAACACCCTGATGGTGTCGCTGGCGGCTGCGGGCAAGAAAGTGGTCCGTCTGAAAGGGGGTGACCCGCTGGTTTTTGGCCGGGCCGGGGAGGAAATCGAAGCGCTCCGCGCCGCCGGGCTGCCCTTTGCGATCGTCCCCGGGGTCACGGCCGCCACGGCCTCGGCCGCGGTCGCGGGCCTGCCGCTGACCCATCGCGATTTTTCCTCGGCCGTGGTCTTTGTGACCGGGCACCAATGCGCGGCCAACACCACCGCCCTGGACTGGGGCGCGCTCGCCCGGCTGCGCGCCACGCTCTGTTTCTACATGGGTGTGCGGCGGCTGCCGGAAATCGCGCACAACCTGCTGCATCACGGCATGCCGGCAGACATGCCCCTGGCCCTCGTCAGCGAAGCCACGCTGCCGGGCCAGCGCATTGTGATCACGCGGCTGGGCGACGCCGAAAAAATCACGGCGGCGGAGATCGGCCGGCCCGCGCTCGTGGTGATCGGAGAGGTGGTTCGGCTGGCGGATTTCGCGGCACAGGTGCCGGCGCTGCACGGTAGGGCCAGTCTTTGACTGGCCCGGCCGGTCACAGACCGGCCCTACGCCAGCGATCGGCCAGAATGTCGATCAGCAGCGGATGCTCGCCGACGAGCCCTGTTATCGCAGTGCACAGGGTGCCGCCGCTCGCGATTTCCGCCTCCCGGCAGATCGTCACGATGTCGCCATGGGCGCCGGCATGACGGCCCGGGAGCAGAAACTGCATGGCCACCGTCACATTCCCCGTGTTCCAGTCCGGCGACCGGAGCAGGGCGGCCAGCAGCGGATCGCAAAAATCATAGTCCGCCCCCGCACGACGCTCCATGCTTGAAGCCGAGACCAGGCAATCCGGGCCGAGAGCCGTGCCCAGCTGGCGGGCGAGCTCGTTGCGCACATCGTTGACGGCGCGGACCGGACTGCCGTGGTCTACCAAGACTACGCGGCGTGGGGTTGGTCCCAAGGACCGCACCTGATCCGCGAGGATTCGCGCCAGCCGGTCGTCGCCGGATTGAAACAGTGGTGCCGCGATCTTCAGGCGGAGGTCAGGGTGCGCGGTGCGCAGATGCGCTACCCGCGCGGGAACATACTCCATCAACGCCCCGCTCGGGCCGAAGAACAGGGGGACGACCAGAAATTCATGCTGCCCCGCCGCGAGCCGGCGAGCCAGGGCGGGCTCGAGGATTTCCGCCGGCGTGCCGTTCAGTTTTTCCGCCGGGACCGCACTGGAGTGGAGCAGTGAAACGGGTTCGACCGACCGGCCGATGCGCTCCCCGAGCGCCGCCGCCAGTCCGCGCAGGGCGAGGGTGGCGGCCGGCTCGAGCGAGCCGTTGTCCATCAGGAGGGTGAGAGGGGCGGGCACAAAAAAAGAGGCGCACACGCGGTGCGCCCCGACAATCACAATCTGCGGCGGCCCGTCACTCCAGGCCGGCGACGTTGACGCCGTTGTCGTATTCGACCGTGAACTTCACGGTCAGCTCGCGTTTCTCGCCGGGCTTGAGGTCAAGGGTCCACTTGAGCGTGCCCTCGTCGGTCGGCTTCACGTCCTTGGCGTCGGGTGACAGCAGCTTCACGACGATCTTTTCGTTGCGGGAGAGCGGCACCTGGTCGGCGACGATCACGCGCTCGCTGGTCTTCTTGTTGTTCTGGACCGTGATGAGGTACTCGTAGGTGATGCGCTTGCCGGAGTTTGTGAGGCCGGTGTCCTCGGTGAACTTGTTCACGCGCTTGTGCTTGATCGCGATGCCGTCGTCCACGCCGAGGGCGAGGTCGAACTTCTCGCCGGCCATCACGGTGCGCAGCCCGCTGGTGGCGACGAAGGTGCCGTCGAGGAAGACGTTCATCGCGCCGGCGAGCAGGGGGAAGTCGGAGCTGTTGACGACCTTGGAGGTCAGGAAGGCGGCGGTCTGGCGCTTGGGCACGGTGAGGTACTCGGGCACGGCCTTGAGGCCGGCGGCGGTGATCGGCACCCGCTGCGGCGAGTTGTCGCTCGGCACGCTCGAACTGACCGCGATCTTGAACGAGGCGCTGGTGGCACCGGCCTCGATCGTGGCGGAGGCGAAGGCGGCGTCCTTATCCTCCATTTCGCCCATGGCCCCGGCGTTGCTGGTGAGGGTTTGCATGTTCACCGCGGCGGGAGCGTTGACCGACTTGGCCATCATCATCTCGTCCCGGCGGGACCGATTAGCCTGCTCGCGGAGCAGAATGGGGTTGTAGATGTCGAGGTTCCACACCGTCAGCACGGGGGCCGCCCCGCCCAGCGAGGGCCGGGCGGTCGAGAGGGTGAGGCCCACATCCTTCCAGTCCTCGCCGGTGTGCTGGCGGACGATGCCGAAGTATTCGAGCTGCACGAGGCGTTCGCTGCTGGCGACGCGGGCGTCGTAGCTGGGCACCCATGAGGCGCCGGGGACGGTGTAGGCGAGCGAGAGGTCGAGGCTGCCAGCTTGAGCGGCTGCCACTCGGACCGTCACGGTCTTGAAGGCCTTGCCGCCGGCGCCACGCAGCTCGTTGAGCTGGTTCTGCACGGTGTTCATCCGGTTCTGCAGATCTTCGCGCTGTTCGTCGAGGGTGGCGCGCTCGGTGGCCAGCTTGCCTTTCTGTTCGGAGAGATAGGCGAGCGCGGCGGTGAACTGGCTGAGCTCGGGCCGGGGCACGTCCTTGGCGGGCGGCGCGAACAGGGCGCCTTCCATCCGGTCGAGCGTGGCGGCCGAGGCGTTGAGCAAGCCCTGCCGGTCGTCCAGGCCGCGCG
>JANMTJ010000451.1:0-2163 GCA_031390295.1 Oleiharenicola sp. | reverse complement strand
CGCCGACGTCGAGATCACGACCATGACCCACACCGACGTGCTGGCCGTACCGATCTCCTCGCTGGTCGCCCGTGACAAGAAGACCATCGATCGCCAGAAAAAACGCCACGAGGACATGGCGGCGGGTGGTGGCAAGGCCATGGCCAACAACAAGAAGGGCGAAGAGGACGACGACGATGAATCGACGAGGCCCGCCGGCAACGAGAAACTGCTGGAAGGCGTCTTCATCAACGAAGGCGGCAAGGCGATGTTTCGGACGGTCAAGACGGGCATCTCGGATGACACCCACATTGAAGTGACGGGCGACATCGCCGTCGGTGCCGACATCGTCACCGGCCCCTACAAGACATTGCGCGAACTCAAGTACGGTGCGGCGATCAAGGCCGCCAAAAAGGGCGGGGACAAGAAAATGCAGGTGAAAGCCGGTGGCTGATCCTATTACCTCGAAGGCTGAGGTGATTACCTCGAAGGCTGATCCGGGCACGAATGGCGCCCTCATCGATGTCCGGGACCTGCATAAGGTCTATCACCTGGAGGGGGAGGATGTCCGGGCCCTCGATGGGGTCTCCCTGAAAATCCACCGGGGAGAGATGGTGGCCATCATGGGGCCGTCCGGGTCGGGGAAGTCGACGCTGATGAACGTCATCGGCTGCCTCGATGTCCCATCCTCCGGCAGTTACGTCCTGAACGGCCACGAAGTCAGCCGGATGGATGACAACGAACTGGCCCGCATCCGCAACCGGGAAATCGGGTTCGTCTTTCAGACGTTCAACCTCCTGCCGCGGGCCGATGCGCTTCACAACGTTGAACTGCCGCTGATCTATTCGGGAATGCCATCGGGCGAGCGCAAGAAGCGGGCGGCCGAGGCGCTGGCCAGTGTCGGTCTTTCGGATCGCAAGGGACACTGGCCCAACCAGTTGTCGGGCGGCCAGCGCCAGCGCGTGGCCATCGCCCGGGCCCTGGTCAATTATCCCAGCATCATCCTGGCCGACGAACCGACCGGGAACCTGGACAGCCGGTCGGGTGAGGAGATCATGACCGCGTTTCATCGCATCCACGAACAGGGGAACACGGTCATCCTGGTGACGCACGAGCCGGACATCGCGGCCCACGCGAGAAGGGTCATCCGGGTCCGCGACGGGCGCATCGAGTCGGACGAGAAGACGAGGGACTGACATGGATCTCTGGCTGGAAAGCGCGAAGCTGGCCCTCCAATCCCTGCGGGTCAACAAGCTGCGAACGTTTCTCACGGTGCTGGGAAATCTCATCGGCGTGATGTTCGTCATCGCCATCCTCTCGATCACCCAGGGAATGACCAAGTACGTCTCGGAAAAAGTGGTCGATCAGGGCTCGAACAAATTCTGGGTTCAGCGTGTCGGCATCGTCCGCTCATGGGATGAATGGGTCGAGAAGAACAAGCGGAAAGAGTTCACGATGCGCGAACTGAACGCCCTGCGCGATCGGGGGACCACCTTCAAGCAGGTCGGCGCGGCCCGCATGCGAAATGCCCGCGTGAAGCATCGGAATCGCGCCGTGGCCGGTATCAATGTCATGGGCGTGACCGATGATCACCCGGAAGCCGAGAAGTACCCTCTGGAGGCGGGGCGTCATCTCGCGGCGCCGGACGTTGAGCACCGCCGATTCGTCGCCCTGATCGGTCACCAGGTCAAAAACGAGCTGTTTCCCGGCCTCGACCCCCTTGGCCGTGACATCCGCATCGGGCCGAACTGGTTCACGGTCATCGGCGTTGCCGAGAAGCAGGGAAACGTGCTCGGCGAGGACCGGGACAACTTCGTGGCCGTTCCACTGACCGCCTACGAATCGCAGTGGGGCACGGAGGACGGCCTCGAATTCTCCATTCAGGCCGCTGATGCCACTGTCTACGAGCAGGCCCAGGACGAGGCCACCCAGATCCTGCGCTCCCAGCGCCGGGTGGCTCCCGGCAAGCCGGACGACTTCGACCTGTTGACCGCCGAGATGTTCATGCAGATCTACAACAACTTCACGTCGGGCGCCTACATCGTCATGGTGGCCCTGGCGGGAATCGCGCTGGTGGTCGGCGGCATCGTCATCATGAACATCATGCTCGTGTCGGTTACCGAGCGGACCCGTGAGATCGGCATCCGCAAAGCCATCGGCGCGAAGCGCGGCGATATCCTGCGG
>JANMTJ010000338.1:0-2609 GCA_031390295.1 Oleiharenicola sp. | reverse complement strand
AGCCGCACCTGCGCTTCGAGCTCGTGCCCGCCGACGGCGCCGGGTCGCCGCTTCCGCTCGCGGGCCCGTGGCAGGTGAAGTTTTCCGTGCCGCTCGCCGGCCTGCCGCACCCGCCGCAGGACCTCACCGCCGCCAAGTCGAGCCGGCCGGCGGTCCTCTACAACGCCATGATCGCCCCGCTCGTGCCCTACGCCATGCGCGGCGTCACCTTCTACCAGGGCGAGAACAACGCCAGCCGCGCCAGGCAATACCGCACGCTCTTTCCGGCGATGATCGCCGACTGGCGCAAGCAGTGGGGCCAGGGCGACTTTCCTTTTCTCTTCGTCCAGATCGCACCGTTCCAGGGCCAGCCGCCGGAAATCCGCGAGGCCCAGCTCATCGCCTGGCAGAACACCCGGAACACGGCGATGGTTGTCACGATCGACGTCGGTGACGCCACAGACATCCATCCCGCCGACAAGGCGCCCGTCGGCGCCCGCCTCGCCCTCGCCGCCCGCGCCCTCGCCTACGGGGAGAAGCTCGAACACTCCGGCCCGGTCTACCTCAAGCTTACGGTTGCGGACGGTCGAGCCGTGCTCCGCTTCACCCATCGCGGCGGCGGCCTCGTCGCGAAGGACGGTCCGCTCACCGGCTTCACGCTTACCGGCGCCGACGGTGTCTTCCATCCCGCGACGGCGGAGATCGCCGGCGACACGGTGGTCGTCTCGTCACCCGCCGTCACCGCCCCGGTCGCGGTGCGCTATGGCTGGGCCAACGTCGCCAGCGGCAACCTGTTCAACACCGAGGGCCTGCCCGCCTCCCCTTTCCGCACCGACGTCGATTGACCCGTCACAGTCACCCACCAGGAGAGAAGCCCTGACCCAGCGCGCAGGGCACCCCGCGGCGGGGGCGCGCCTTAATGTGACTGTAATGCTCGGTGGGGTTTCTGTTTCCGGATGATCCGGTGCAGGATGACGCAACCTCGCTTCGCCCGCAACCGGGCCGCAGTTCCCCCACCCGCCCCATGAGAATACATCCACTCCGCCTTGCCTTACTCTCGTTGCTCGCCTGCGCCGCGTCCGCCGCGGCGCAGGACGGCACCATCTACCCACTCGAGGTGCCCGCCGAGCCCAACGCCATCCCGCTTGGCACCGGGGGCGTCAAGGACCAGCCCGCGTCCGAAAGCTGGTTCCGCCAGTGGGGCGAGCCGATGGCGCGCAACGTCTCCACCGCCACCCTCACGCCCTTCCTGCCCGATCCGGCCAAGGCCAATGGCACCGCCGTGATCGTGGCGCCCGGCGGCGGCTTCCGCTGGCTGTCGATCAACAACGAGGGCTGGAAAATCGCGAAGGCCCTCAACGAGCGCGGCGTCGCCGCCTTCGTGCTTAAATACCGCCTGCAACCGACCCCGGGCACGCTCGAGGGCTTGAAGGAATCGATGAACCGCACCTTCGCGGCGGTGACCCCGGCCGCCGGCGTTCCCAGCGCCGAGCCGCCGCGGCCGCCGCGCCCCGACCTCACCAACCAGCTCGCGGACGCCGAGGCCGCCTACGCCCTCATCGTCTCGCGGGCCAAGGAATGGGGCATCAATCCCGACCGCATCGGCATGATGGGCTTTTCGGCCGGCGCCGGCCTGACGATGCATTGCACGCTCCAGTCGAAGACCATGAAATTCGCCTTCATCGCGCCGATTTATGGCGGCATGGGGCCGGTCGAGGTGCCCAAGGACGCGCCGCCGCTGTTCGTCGCCATCGCCACCAACGATTTTCTCTTTAAGGGCCAGTTTGGCCTGATCAAGTCGTGGTTCGACGCCGGCCGCCCCGTCGAATTCAACCTCTACCAGGACGGCGGCCATGGCTTCGGCATGGGCTACCCGGGCCACACCACCTACTGGTGGTTCGAGCCCTTCACTCACTGGCTCGACATCAACGGCTTCCTCAAAGCCGCGAAATAAGCTTCCCGGCCTGGTTCGCCTTTTCATTTCCCGTTCAATCCTCACCCCTGAATCCATGACAAAGCTTCCTCGCCTCCTTCTGCTGCTCACTCTCATTTTCACCGCCGTCGTGGCCCGCCCCGCCGAAGCCAACGTAAAATACACCTTCGTCGTCGTCCACGGCGCCACTGCCGGCGGTTGGGAATGGAAGCGCTGCGGCAAGTTCCTGACCGACGACGGCCACACCGTCTACCGCGCCACGCTCACCGGCCTCGGCGAACGCCTGCACCTCAACAGCCCGGACATCGAACTCCAGACCCACATCAACGACGTGGTGAACCTGATCCTCTTCGAGGACCTGCACGACGTCGTACTCACCGGCCACAGCTACGGCGGCATGGTCATCACGGGCGTCATGGACCGGGTGCCGGACCGCATCCGCCACGTGGTCTTCCTCGACGCTGCGGTGCCGGACGACGGCATGTCGATCTGGGACCTCTTCGGTGGCGCTCCGCGCGACCCCTCACGGGTCGTGGACGGCTTCATGGCGGTGCCGTGGGTCAAGCCCGACGCCAAGCCGCCGCACAGCGTGAAGCAATCCATCAAGTGCTTCAACCAGCCGGTCTCCTACAAAAACCCCGCAGCCAAGGCCCTGCCGGTGACCTATGTCGCCTTCGTGCCCAAGGACAAGTCGGCC
>JANMTJ010000333.1:0-1748 GCA_031390295.1 Oleiharenicola sp. | reverse complement strand
GGCGAAGTCAGACCAGACCTGGTAGTCCTGCGGGGAGAGGGCGTTGAGCGCGGGCGGGAACTGATTGGCCTGCGCCAGGACGTTGAGCGCGTTGGTCAGCGTGGGGTTGAGCTGCGCGGCGTTGGCCGTGGCGATCTGGTTGGGCGTGAGCGCGAACATCGCGAAGGGCAGCTGCGTGAAGGAGACGGTGACCGTGCTGGGAGCGTAGCTCAACGTGGCCGCGATGGCGGCGCGGTTGGTGGTGGCATTGCCAGTGAGGGTGCTGAACGTGCCGCTCCTGCCGCCCGCGGCGGTGAGAAAGGTGAAGGACCGGCCGAGCGGGTCGTAGCCACCGAGGGTGTCGACCTGCACGGTGCCGGCGAGGCTGGCCGTGCCGGCGACCACGAGCCGGTCGAAGGAGGTGGCAGAGGCGAGCTGAATGACGAGGGTGCCGGTGGAGGCCTGGGTATAGTTGCCCGCGACGGAGACGGAGTCGGGCGCGGCGCCGGGAGTGGCGAGGCCGGGGCTGAGGGTGCCGCTGTTGAGGACGTTGCCACCGAAGGTGCCGGTACCGCCGTTGACTGCGCCGGGGGCGATGCTGGTGGTGCCGCCGCTGCCGCCGCTGAGGACAACCGCGCCACTGGGGTCATACTTCAAGCCACCGGTGTAGTCGCCGCCCCCGAAGCCGCCGCGGGCATTGATGATATTGTTGTCGAGCGAGACCCCGGCCAGCGCCAGGGCCCGGCCGCCGCCGCCGGAAAGGCCGCCGAAACTAATGCTGGTGCCGGACAGGTAGTTGCCCGCGATCTGGTTGTTGCCGCCGACATTGATGGCGCTGCCCGCATTCCAGAAGAGACCCAGGTCACTGCCGCCGTTGGTACCGAGGTTGATGAACGTGATGGTCGAATTGATGGAGGTGGTAAGCGCGGTGCCGATCTGGAAAACCCAGGCCACGCTGTTCTGGCCCTGGGCGTCGAGGACGAGGGCGCCGGTCAACGACGCAGCGCTGTTGAAGGTATAGACACCGGGCGCCAGCGTCTTACCGCCCAGATCCACGGTGCTCATGTTCGCGTTGGACGCCATGCCGGCCAGGCCGACGGAAGCCCGGATGAGATCCAGCCGCGCCTGCGAGGTGGCCGCGCCGGTGGCGACAATCGCCCCGTTGACAACCACGGCCGGGGGAAAGCCGGTTATCCCGCTGGTGGCACCGGGCGCCAGGCCGACGTTGCCGTTGCGGATCGTGGTGCCAGCCACGCCCGTGCTGGTGATGGCGGTGCCGCCGAGCAGGGTAAAGTCACCTGCGGTCAGCAGGATTGATTGGGCCAGGCCTGAAACCGGGGCGCAAAGCAGCGCGGTCAGCGCCACAAGAGAGATTGGAAGCAATTGTTTGGAGTTCATTGATTGTGAAGAATACTAATCTGCTCCCCTTGCCGAAATGGGGCGTTGCCCTACCTACCGGATGTTCCATGGCGTCAGGGTTTCACCCCATAGTTGTCGGCCGCGTGGCGGGCTATGCTGCCGCCCGTATCAACAATCGTTTGGAAACAACCCAATAACCCACATCTACCATGGCTAAGAAAAGCAGAGGCGGTCGCATGACTGCCGCCAAGAACCGCGCAAAGAAATCTTCCGGAGGCAAGGGCCTGATCAAGAATCGTTCCGCCGGCCGGAAGATCATGAAGACCTGATTGCAGCCGTCTGCGATCGCGCCAAGCAAGGGCCGTCTCGCGACGGCCTTTTTTATTCCCTTTGGGTCTAATACCCCGGAG
>JANMTJ010000286.1:0-16903 GCA_031390295.1 Oleiharenicola sp. | reverse complement strand
ACGGCGTGCCGCGGGATCTGTGCGTGGTAATGCGCGGTGGCGGCCAGGGCGACGGAGAGCAGGGTCGAGACGGCGGCGCTGCTCAGGATGATCAGCCGACGGTCATGCCGGTCGGCGAGCACACCCGCGGGCAGCACGAGCGCCAGCAGCGGCAGGACATTGACGAGCCCCACGAGCCCAAGTGCCGTGGCGGAGTTGGTCCACTGATAGATCTGCCACGCCGCCGCGACGCTGAGCGCCTGCCGGCCGAGGTTGGCCAGGAAATTGCCGGCGAGGAAGTGCCGGTAGCCGGCGTGCCGCAGCGCGGCATAGGGATCGTGGGCACCGGTGCTCATGCTGTCAGCCAAACCACGAGCCCCGGAATTTTAGCCACAAAAAGGCACAAAGATTGATTGCTGACGCAGCGGTGAATTATTCGAGCGCCTATAGGCGCCATGAGAGCAGGATGGCAGTCGGACTTTTTGTGACTCTTCGTGGCCAATACCTCTGCCTGAATTTTCATCGGGCGAAGAAGGGATTATGCTTCTTCTCCTGCTTGAGCGTGGTGAGCGGGCCGTGGCCGCAGGCGAAGACCGTGTCGCCCGGCAGCGTCATCAGCTTCTGCTTGTTGTTGCGGAGCTGGATGTCGTAGGAGACGAGTCCGCCGCCCATCGAGCTGGCGAAGAGCGAGTCGCCGACGATGGCGAGCGGCCAGGCGAGGCCGGTGACATAGTAGGAGGTCTGGCCCGGTGAATGGCCCCACGTGAACAGCGTTTTGATCGCCAACTCGCCGAGATGGAAGTGGGCGTTTTCCTGAAAGGTTTTGGCGCCGGGGTGGGGCGCGGGTTCAAGCTCGCTGGCCCAGACTTCCGCCCCGGTGGAAGCGAGGCGGGGAAGGTCGGCGATGTGATCCTCGTGGGTGTGGGTGAGAAAGATGTAGCGCAGGGTCAGGTTCTCGCCGGCGATGGTATCGAGGATCGGCTGGGCGTTGGAGCCGGTGTCGAAGGCGGCGGCCTGGCGGGTCTTGCCGTCCCACACGAGGTAGGCGTTGACGGTCATGTCCTCGTGCGGGGTATTGAACATCGCGAAACCG
This sequence comes from Oleiharenicola sp., assembly GCA_031390295.1. Taxonomy (GTDB): domain Bacteria; phylum Verrucomicrobiota; class Verrucomicrobiia; order Opitutales; family Opitutaceae; genus Lacunisphaera. Next base: position 15,831 of record JANMTJ010000286.1, on the reverse strand, counting down.
CGGGGGAAGACGGGCTGCTCGGGATACCACTCGCGGCGGGCGAGGGCGACGAGGGTGTCGCGCTCGAGGTGGAGCGGCTTGGCGAGGGCGCGGAGAACGTGGTCGCGGATCTCGCCGCCCTTGACGGCCCGCACCTCGGCGGCCGTGACGCCTGCCTTGGTGGCGAGAGCGTCGTCGGTCAATTGGTGGCCGCGCTGGGCCTTGCCGATGACATCGGTGAAATTGTCCTCAAGGGGGATACGTGGCATGGTCGACAGCAAATCGCAGCAAAGCCGCGGTGGCGCAAGACCGGGGTTACCATCCGAATATCCGGCCCGAACTACTTGGCCGCTATGCGCTGCAGCAGGTAGGTGGGCATGGGGGCCGAGTGCTTGATTTCGATGACACCCATGGGCTGGAATTCGTATTTGCCGGCCAGGAGGCTCTTCGTGACCTCGGAGACCTGCACGTGGCCGGGCTTGCCGTGGGATTCCATGCGGCTGGCGATGTTCACGGTGTCGCCCCAGAGGTCGTACGCAAACTTGCGGGTGCCGATGATGCCGGCGACGACGGGGCCGCTGTTCATGCCGATGCGGATGGCCCAGTCGAGCTGGTGGCGGCGGTTGAACGCGCTCACGGTGTCGAGGAACTCAAAGGCGGCGGCGGCACAGACCTCGGCGTGGTCATTGCGGATGAGCGGGACACCGCTGACCATCATGTAGGCGTCGCCGATGGTCTTGATCTTCTCGAGCTCGAGTTGCTCGGCGATGCGGTCAAAGCTGGAGAAAATCTCGTTGAGCAGCTGGACGGTGCGCTGCGGCGACTGCCGGGAGGCGATGCGGGTGAAGCCGACGATGTCGGCGAAGAGCACGGTGGAGTCGATGAAGCTGTCGACAATGGTGCGCTGGCCGGCCTTGAGGCGCTCGGCAATGGCCTTGGGCAGGATGTTGAGGAGGAGCCGTTCGGACTTGGTGCGCTCGATCTGCAGCTGGGCGAGGAAGGCCTGCTCCTGGTCGCGGAGGCGCTTTTTCTCGAGGGAGGCGGTGATGCGGGCGCGGAGGATGACGGGGCTGAAGGGCTTGGGAACAAAATCCTCGGCTCCGGCCTCAATGCAGCGGACGGTGCTGTCAACATCGTCCAGGGCGCTGAGCATGATGACGGGGATGTGTTTCAGCCGGGGATCGGCCTTGATATATTCGAGGGTCTGGAAGCCATCGAGCTCGGGCATGACAATATCGAGGAGAATGAGGTCGAAGTTGCCGTCCTTCACCTTGGTAAGGGCCTCGCGGCCGGTGGAAGCCTCGGTGACGTCGTAACCGAGTTTTTCCAGGCGGCGGAGCAGCATGTCCCGGTTCATGACGTCATCGTCGACGGCCAGGATCCGGGCGTGGGGCATCGGCTGGTGGGAGAGGCCGAAATCCTCCGGACGGGCATTGCCTGAGTTGTGTGGCGGTGCTTCCAAGGCACTCATCACGCCGGGGGGCTCAGCAGAGGCGGACCCAGTATCGCCGAGGTCGGTGGCGGCGGTGTTTTCGGAAAGGTTGAGGAGGTTCTGCGCCGCGAGGAGAATCTTCTCCAGATCCTTGGCAATGGTCGGCAGGCCGTCCGTCCGGGCCTTCGCCAGACTCTGTCCGGTAAGGTTGATCACTCCGCCAAGGGGGACGCGGAGGTTGTCGCGCAGGGCGGCGAAATCGACCTTGCCGGCCTCGATTTTCCAGGCGGCGAGGGCGTCGTTGATGAGGGCGAGTAGTTCACCGCCACCCGAGTGGATGCGCTTGAGTTCGGGGAGGAGGTCGGTGGTCCCGGTCTCCTCGGCCGTCTCCATGAGCAACTCGCAGTAACCGATGATCTGGTTGAGCGGGGTGCGCAGGGCGTGGCGCAGCTTGGACAGGCCCTCGTGGTCCCGGGTCTTCAGCGCCTTGAGGAGGGGGGCGAGGGTGACCGGCGGAATGGACCCACCGGGAGGATTGGGTTGTTCTCCGCTCATGTCTTGGGCTTGGGGGGGAATTTTTTGAGCAGCTCCTCGATCTTGAGGAGCAGGCGGTTGAGCTCGACCGGCTTGGTGTCGAAATCGTCACAACCGGCGCCGAGTGCCTTCTGCCGGTCGCCTTCCATGGCGTGGGCGGTGAGGGCGATGACGGGGATGCTGGCCGTGGCGGGGTCGGCCTTGACCTGCTTCGTGGCGTCCCAGCCATCAAGGACCGGGAGGGACATATCCATGAGGATGAGGTCGGGCAGCTCGCTTTTGGCGAGCGTGACTCCGGCGGCCCCGTCAACGGCGATGACGATGGTGTACCCGCGCTTTTCGAGGCGACGGGTGAGCATGTCGCGGTTCATTTCGTTGTCTTCAACCAGCAGAATCTTGGGCATGGCAGTCGGGGGTAAAAATATCAGGTGGGGGTGAGGGCGGCGGTCGATATCGAGCGGCGGATGGAGCCGAGGAGATCCTCGCGGCTGAAGCGGCCCTTGTGCAGGATGCCTACGGTGCGGGGCGTGAGGTAATCGCGCATGTCGGTGGTGAGGTCCATGGAGGTCACGACGACGACGGGGATTTTTTTCCACTCGGGGTTCTTGCCGATGACCTCGAGCAACTCAAAGCCGTTCATGCCGGACATCTTGAGGTCGAGGATGATCATGGCCGGGGTGCCCAGCTTGAGGATGCGCAGGGCGGCGTTGCCGTTGATGGCGGAGCGGGAGCTCCAGCCCTCCCCGTCGAGCAGGCGGGTGATGAGGGTGCGGGAATCGGCGTCGTCCTCGACCAGCAGCACAAAGGAAGGGGGCAGCGGGGCGAGTTGGGCGGCGATCTCCGCCGTGAGCTGGTGGGCATCGATGGGCTTGAAGAGGACAGCGGCGGCGCCGAGGGACATCGCCATCTCCACGCCGCTGGCACCGCTCAGGATAATGACCGGGACATCGGTCAGGGCAGGCTTGTTCTGGAGCTTGGTGAGGACGGTCCAGCCGTCCATGCCGGGCATCATAATGTCGAGAATGATCAGGTTGGGGATCATCTGGGCGGCCAGGTCGAGGCCCTGCTGGCCCGAGCCGGCGGTGAAGACTTCATAGCCGCTCTGGTCGAGAATCTCGGATATGACCACGCGGATGTCCTTGTCGTCATCAATGACCAGGATCTTGGGGCGCTTCTCAATGGGGAAGGGGGAGCGGGTGAGACGGGAACTGTCCTGGTTGACGACCTTGGGCTTCTTGATCTCGACGGTGACGGGCAGGCGGATCGTGAAGGTGGAACCGGTGCCGACGGCGCTCTGCACGGTGATATCGCCCTGCATCATCTGGGCGAACTGCTTGGAGATCGCCAGTCCGAGGCCGGTGCCGCCATACTTGCTCGTGGTGGAGGCGTCGGCCTGACTGAAGGCTTGGAACAGGCGGGTGAGCTGCTCCGGGGACATGCCGATGCCCGTGTCGATGACGGCGAACTCGATGGATTGGCCGTCCGGCAGGCGGGAGAGCTTGAGGGTGATGGTGCCCTTTTCGGTGAACTTGCTGGCATTGCTCAACAGGTTGAGAAGCATCTGACGGAGCTTGGTGGCATCGGCGTGCATCGAGCCGATATCGGGCGGGCAATCGAGGGCCAGGATGTTGCCTTTCTTGGCAACCAAGGGGGAGGCAGTGGCGATGACCTCGTTGATGGTCCGGGCGAGGTCGAAGGTCTCGAGGTAGAGCTCCATCTTGCCGGCCTCGATCTTGGAGATGTCGAGGACGTCGTTGATGAGGCCGAGCAGGTGGCGCGCGGCATTGAGCACCTTGTCGAGATCATCGGCGGTGCGGGCGTCGTCATCGTCGACGGCATCCTCCCGCAGAATCTCGCTGTAGCCGATGATGGCATTGAGGGGGGTGCGGAGCTCATGGCTCATCTTGGCGAGGAAACTGCTCTTGGCCTTGCTGGCCTCCTCGGCGTCCTTCACGGCCTTGGCCAAAAGCTTGGTACGATCCTCGACGCGGGCTTCCAAGGTGTGGTTGGCCTCCTCGAGCTGATCCTTCGCGCCCTCCGCGGTTTCTCGCGCCTGCTCCAGCTCGGAGGTCTTGGACTGGATGGTATCCAGCATCGCGTTGAAGGATTCGATCAGATTCCCGATCTCGCCGCTGGCCTTGCTCTGCACGCGTTCCGTGTAGTCATTGGTGCGCTGGACGGTGGAGGAAACATGCGCCAATTCGGTGATGGGCTGGGTGAAACGGCCGCCGAGTCGGAACGAGACCGTGATGGCGAGGAAGGCGGCCGCGGCGAAGATGATAAGTGAGCCGCGCAGGAGGTTGCTGAAGCGCACCTTGTCGGCGTCACTTTCCGCGGCCTTGAGGTAGAGTTGGCCGATGGTCTTGCTGTCCGAGGTGATGGGAGTCCACGTGACCAACCGGAGGTTGTCGAAGGACTTGAGCATACCCTTGGGGAGGGGCGGGATGAACTCATGGGCGCCTAAGCGGACATACCGGGCGAGCAGTTTGCCATCCGGGGTATAGAGGGCGGCGGCGGCGATCTGGGCATCCACGCCGAGGGCGCCAAGTTGCAGGTCGGCGGCCTCGGGGTTTTGCTCGAGCAGCGGCGTCAGATTGTTCACCATCAAGAGCTGGGTTTTCTCCAACCGCGACTGGACCTCCAGGGTGAACTGGCGCTGGTCATAGAGATACAACCCGACCAGTGCGAGTGACAGGGTCACACCGCAAATCATCAGGATAAACAGGGTCAGCTGCCAGCGGAATGAAAGACTTTTCACAAGGGAGGAGACGACATCCTAAGCCTGTTCATTATGGCTCAAAGTCAACGTGATAGCTGACTACGGCGTCCGGATGTAGTCGCTGAAGGTGACCCGGAGGTTTTCCTCCGAGGGGATGAAGAGGATCCGGCCTTTGAACCGGGAGGTTTGCTCAGTCGGCAGGCTCGGATGCCCGGCGTCCGGCGCGGCAAAGGAGGCCTCCACCTGCAGTTCGTCCATTCTCACCCCGAGCACGGGAGAGTACGGGCTGTCGAGCGTGAGGGTGTATTTCGCGATATGCGGTGAGCGTTTGCTGACGGTCAGGTGCAAGACGAGATGACCGAGCATTTTGTCGGCACCGGTGGATTCCTGGCGGAAGCCCCCCCTGAATTCAGCGCGCTCGTCGTCCTCGCTCACCAGCGCAAGGCTGCCCGGCTCGATATCTGCCTTTTGGAAGTTTGACTGCGGGCCGATGGGACTGCCGGGTGGGCGGGATTGCCGGTATTTCTCCGTTTCCTCATGGGTGGGGGCGCGACCGTGGCATTGCAGGAGGGTCCATTGCGCCCCGGGGGCCTTGGTGGCATCAAAGCGTTCGACGAGGATATCGTCGTTGCGCGTGGTGGTGATGGTGCAGGCCCAGCCGGCTGGAATCCCGGGCGTGAAATTAGCCAGGGCGGTCCGGAGGTAACCGGGCATTTCGGCGACGGCGGGGAGGGTGGCCAGACTCCAGGCGAGCAGGCACCACCACCGGCACCCTGATTTAATCGTGGGGCGGGGGCAGGCGGGAGATGAACCACTCGAATTTGCCATGAAAGGTGAGCGTGCCGGCGCGATCCTTGAGATCAATCAGGATCAAGGCGCTGGCCCGGCCGCGGCTGGCCAATTCGGTCAGCAGCCGGTCGCGCGTCTGCTCGTCGGGTGCGCCAAACGCGAACAGGCCACCCGTGGCCGGCCGGCGGTATCTGACCTCGACTCCGCGCACGACCGCAAAGACCTCGCCAACGGCGGCCCCGAACTGGCGCTGCAGGCACTCGGCGCTGGCGGCCTCGGCGAGGGAGAACTGCGCCGCGGCATGCATGATGCCGAGGTGGTTCAAGACGAGCGGCGCGAACGGCAGTTCCAGCAGGTGGGCCGAGCCGGCCGGTGCGACCCGGATACCGAGGGCCTGATTGTAGGCGAGGTCGGTGGCTTTCAACGGCCCGACGATCCATCCCGCCAAGATCGATGGCAATGCCGGAGTGGCCTAAGGAAACCCGCGGTGGACCGTAGTACCTGCAGGAGACTCAACCCATGAACACCGAACGTTACATCCTGCCGGTTGTCATCGCAGCGGGCCTGCACGGCGCGCTTTTGTACTGTTTCTCGGATCGCAATCTGCCGCCACCTCCGGGCGAAGTGGTGGCGGCGGCCGTTCTGCCGCCTCTGCCGCGAATGGAAATGACCGAGCCGTTACCCGTGGATCAAGGTGACGAGGGAGGGGGCAAAGCCGACCCGCTGCCTTCCCAAATCGATGTCCCCAGGCCGGCCAGCCCGACTGAATTCACCGTACCCGTCACGCCTTCCGCCCCGTCAATCAAACCGGTGCTGACTCTTCCGGATAATCCCAGCGGCCCGATTGGGCCCGGAGAACTCGGCAAGATAGGTCGCCCGAGTCTGCCTGATGTCCGCAGTCTTGACCGGGTGCCCCGGGCCACCGTGCGGCCCGTGCCGAATTACCCGGAGACCATGCGCCGGAGCGCCACCAGCGGCTCGGTGACGGTGCAATTTGTCGTGGACACCACCGGCCGGGTGGTGACAGCCGAGGCCGTGAACTGGACTCACCGCGACTTTGTTGATCCGGCGGTGTCGGCAGTCCTGCGGTGGCGGTTCGAGCCGGGCACGCTCAACGGACGCAAGGTCAGCTTTCGCATGGCGGTGCCGATCGAATTCAACGCGGCGCTCTAGGGCGTCGCGCGATCAGACCGCGCGGGCGTGGACGAGCCGGTTGACGCGCTCGACCAGCTCGTGCGGGCTGAAGGGCTTGGTGAGATAGTCCAGCGCACCGAGCTCAAGCCCGAGATGGCGTGAATCGGGTGAGGACCAGGCCGAGACGATCACGATCGGGATGGTGGCGGTGAGAGGATCCCGGCGCAGGATCTCGCAGACGCCGAAGCCATCGAGGTCGGGCAGCATCAGGTCGAGAAGGATCAGGTCGGGTCGGTTCAGCCGGACGGCGTGAATTGCCTCCCAGCCATTCGTCGCCGTGGTCACGTCATGGCCCGCCCGGGTCAGGTGGTATTGCATCAGGTCGATGAGATCGGGCTCATCGTCGACGGCGAGAATCTTGGCAGGACAATTCATGCCCGCATCTTGCCCCGTCGGCGTGACGGTTGTGCGTACGGCGCGTCACGATTGGGTGACGAACGCCGGGCTCACCACTGATGATAAGCCGGATGGCCCGGTTGCACGATGACAAAGGTGCCGCGGCAGGTGGCGCGGGGCTTGCCGTCTGAGGTCAGGACAGCCTCGATGGTCGCGCGATGGGCTGCCGACTCCACCACGCGGGCGACGAGTTCCACCGGCGAGGCGAGGGGGGTGGGGCGAAGGAGCTTGATGGCATAATCGGCCGTGACGGTGCAAAGCGGCTGGTCGAGTCCGGCCAAATTCATGAGGTGCCAGGCGGCCGTCCAGTTGCTGTGGCAATCGAGGAGGGTGCCGATGATCCCGCCGTTTAACATGCCGGGAAAAGCCTGGAATTTTTCCCCGGGCTGCCAGTGCGCGATGACTTCTGGACCCCGAATGAAGCTCTGCAGATGGAGTCCGTTCGGATTGGCCGGACCGCACCCAAAGCACCCGCCTCGGGGCGAGTAAAGTTCCTGCAAGCAGATGTCAGTCATGGGTGATGGGACTTTTGTCCGTATTAATTTAAAGCAGGTAACTTAGTAAAATTTTTATCTGGCACCCGTTCGGTCATGTGCCATGTTATTTTTCGATATATAAAATACCTATGGCACGCAAGATAGCCTTCCTCAATTACAAGGGCGGTGTAGGCAAGACCTCACTGATCGTTAATACAGCAGCGAGTCTCGCCCGACGCGGTATGCGCGTGCTGTTGATGGATTTCGACACCCAGTCCAACGCCAGCATCTGGCTGATGAAACTGGAGCGTTGGAACAAAATCAATGCGACGGGCTTGGGTTCGGTTTATTCGATTTTCGACCCGGGCACGGCCCGCCTCAAGGACTGTGTGATCAAGGACGTGGTCGAGGGCAAGGATGGCGAGAAATTGCTGCCCGGCCTCGATCTCGTACCGACCACGTTCAACCTCGTGGATCTGGAGGGCGAGTATAAGCCCGATCCGAAGCGCCCCTCCTACGTTATTTTCCAGGAGCAACTGGCCGAGATTGAGGGCAACTACGACTTCATCGTCTTCGACTGCCCGCCCAACGTCCTGCGTGCCTCGCAGAACGGGGTCTATTGCGCCGGTGAGATCTATGTGCCCTCCAATCCCGACGCGTTGAGCCTGATCGGCTTCACGCTGCTCGTGGAGAAACTGCTCCGCTTCCAGCAGACCTCGGCCAGCTTCCGCACCACGGCGATGGGTCCGGCGTCCCAGGTTTACGGCATCGTCTTCAATTCCATCAAGACCAACACCGACATCGAGGTGCCGAAGATGCGCATGCAGCTTCGCCTGAACCAATTCAAGACCCAGAAGCGCGGCTGCGCGCCGGCCGCCAAGATTTGCACCACCCAGATCCGTGACGCGATGATCGTGCGGCGCGCGGTGACGCTCGGCCTGCCCGTGTTTTTGGTCGGGACCGAGGGGGCCGAGGCCGATGGTGTCGCCAACGACTATATGAAGCTTGCGACCGAGATCATCGAGAACGCCCCTCCCGCCTGACCTTAAAATCCCCAATCCACTGCAACCATGGCCAAGTATACCTCCACCGAATGGGATGATATCCGCAAAAAATTCCGCCACTCCATCATGGCGGACACCTCGCTCATCAGCCTGGCCCAGAACCTCGACACCCAGGAATGGCCGCACAACGGCGCTGATGAGAAACCGGCCAAATACATCGAGTTCGACTACAGCGAACTGATGATGATGCCGGAAATCGCCGGCAAGGCCGAGAAGGCCGACCACCTCATCGGCATCCTCAAGGAAACCCTCTCCTTTGACGACCCGTTCGGCGACATGGTCAGCCAGGTCGAGGAGACCGCCTCCAAGGAAAATCCCATCCTCAAAACGCTCTCCCGCCTCGGCATTTCCGACAAGTTCCCGATGATGCTGACGAATTTCAGCGAGGGCACCCGCATTGTGTGCGCCTCGGAAGGCATCAAGACCATCGGGGAATTCGCCAACCTTGGCCAGCAGATGTCCACCCGGGTGGTGTTGGGCGGTGATTTCCGCAGCGCGTTGAACGCGCTGACCCACGGCGACGAGGAAGGCATCAGCCAGTTCCTGCCGTACCGCAAGGGAGCCACCGGGCTGCACCTGCCGGAGGCGATTGGTTTGATTCCCGCCGCCCTGCCGCGCGCCGAGCAACTGTCCCTGGCCAAGGCCTATGGGGCCAAACTGTCCAACACCGATGCCGCCGCCGCCAAGCCGATCGGCAAGGACCAGATCGAGAAACATGAGGGCATGATGCGGGCGACGGTCAACGCCGCGCTTGACTGGTTCAAGGACGACAAGGAGGAGCTGGTCAAGCACCTGGCCAACGGCGGGACCTATGAGCGCTATTTTGTCGTGCTGAACGATCCCGTTCGGGAAGCAATTGCCGTGAAACTCATCAGTGGTGTGGTCAAGAACGTGGCCCAGACGGGCGTTGCGACAGCAACCGAGGAAAAGAAGGGCGGATTCTTTTCCAAGATGTTCGGCAAGCGCTAGTCCGCTTAACTCCTTTCCGTGGACAATCCGACGCCAACCCCTCCCGGGGCGCCAACTTCTGCGACGCCCTTCCAACCTGCGTTCCCTGCACCGGGAGCACCCGCCGGACCAGGTTCCTCGCCCGGACCGGCCTTCGCCCCACCCGGAGCCATGACCGGCCAGGGGCCCTCGCCCGGTCCGTCTTTTCCGCCCCCCGGCAGTGTCAAGGGACCTTCCGCCCGGCCAATAAGCGGCGCCAAGCCGCTCGTCCTGCCTCGTCGGGCCAGTCCCTTGCAGCGCGCCCAGGAGGCGACGCAAGCCACCGCAGCGGCCCGCAAATCCATCGATGCCATCATGTCGAGCTCTCGCGCCCCGTGGGGCGGGAAGGCCATGCTCAGCGGCAGCCAGGTTGAGGAACTGGAAAAGGCTTTGCGGGCCCTGGAAGCCAAGGTCGGCGAGCGGGAAATGGCCCTGGCTGAGGCGGAGAACAAACTGGCCGAACGGGACCGGGCGCTGGCTGAGACCGAGGCCCTGTTGCAGGCGCGGGAAAAGGTGATCGACGCCATGCGCAAACAGCCGGCCGCCACGGAGGGTTCAGGCATGAATCCCGCGGAGATGGAGGCCCTCGCCACGCTCAAGGAGGAACTTGACCGGCAGGAGGCGTCGATGAAGGAACAGCGCCAGGCCCAGTTGGAGCGCGAGGAATTTCTCAACCAGAGTGAGACATCCCTTTTCGAGAAAATGCAGGCCCAGCAGGAAAAGGAGACCGAGCTCGAGCAGAAGGAAGAGGATCTGAAACGGCTCGCCCGCCAGCTCGGCACCCTCAAGGACGAGCCCAAGGAGCCGATCGAGAAAGCTTAAACGGAACCCGGGCTGATTTCCCCTTTCCAAGAGCCCAGCCCGCCCCTATGCCATTTTCCCTTATGACCCTGCGTTTGCTGAAGACCGCCTCCCTTATCGCCCTCGTGAGCCTGCCCGTGCTGCTGCCGGCCCAGACCGAGACTTCCGGCAAGGAAGATGAACGATTGGAGGCATTGGCCCGCACGGAGGGTGAATGGTATACCCCGAAGACCAAGGTCAGTGTGGGTTTCCGCATGCTGAATTCCGGTGGGCAGGTCGATTTCCGCAACCTGGGTACCGTACCTTCCATCCGGGATATTGCCCCGGTCTCCGCGGGTGCGGCGACACGAGTCTACGACAACGGCCGGGTCTTCAACGATACCGCCCGGGCCAACGAGCTCGCCGCTGGCGTCCAGACCTCCACCCCGGGTGGAAGATACTTCGTGACCTCGACCGCCGCAGATGGCACCGCGGTCGTGACCCAGGATCTGGTCAGTTACACCACCGGGCTCACCCGCGATTGGGAGACGCTCACCGACCGGCAATTCGGACGCGCCGGCTACGCGTCCTTTAATAACTACAGCGCGACCTCCGAGGGAGGCAGCGCCTCGTACAAGCAGGGCGCGACCAGCGGCGTGGAGTTTCAGATTTCCCGGGACATCGGCCGTGGTTCGCGGAATTTCCAGTGGGGGGTGATCGCCGGCATTACCTTGAACGACATCAACAGCAAGTCGGCTGGCACGGTTACCTCGTCGCTCAATACGCATACCGATTATTACCGGTACGATGTCAGCAACGGCCAGCCCACCCCTTCCGGCGTCTACGTCTCGATTAATCAATACACCGAGTTGCTCGACAGCAATGGCGTGCAGATCAATCCCTTCGGGGTCGAGTTGGCGGCCCCGCTCAGCGTCACGGCTGATCCGTCGCTCAGCACTGACACCACGGTAGCGGGCGCGATCAACGTCAACGGACGTTGGCAGGTGAAGGGTTCCTATTTCATGTTCCGGCTGGGGCCGTCCCTGCGGACCCAGATCACCGACCGGCTCGGACTCACCGCGAGCGTAGGCCTCGCGGGCGCCTACGCCGGCACCCGCTACAGTGCCTACGAATCCTTCTACAACCCCGATGTGGGCGGTGAACTCATCGCGACGGCCGACCCGGTGAGCAGCACCGCCTCGAAGTTTATCAAGGGCTACTTTGCTGATTTGAACCTCGAATGGACGGCCAACGAGACGCTCGGGCTGTTCGGAGGTGTCACCGCCCAGCAACTCAGCGACTACGAGCAAAAGCTCGGCGACCGCAGTGCCAAGATCGACCTTGGCAACGCGGTGGGCATCCGGGGCGGCATCTCCATCAAGTTTTAAGGGCGTCCAGCACTTCCTCGGTGCTGTGCAGCCGCGCTGCCGGGAAAAACGAATTGATGCGGGTGATGACCTGCTGCACCAGCCCGTCCGGGCAGGAGGCTCCCCCGGTGATGAGGACGGTCTTGGGCATCTGGCAGTCCGGCCAGAGCGGCATCAGCTCCGTGTGGCCAGCTGAACCGCGACCCGCCGACGGAAACACATAGTGCATGATTTTGTCCGGCGACAGGATGCTCTTTTCCGATTGGATAAAAAAAGCCCGCGGCCCGAGCTTTTGCTCGCAGAGCCGGTAAAGCTGGTAGGTGTTTGAGCTGTTCTTGCCCCCGACAATGAAGGCGGCGTCCAGCGGTTCATTCAAAGCCCGCTGGAGCGCGTCCTGATTGACCTGCGTGGCGTAGCAGAGGGTGTCCTTCCGGCCAGCACCGCCGACATGGTCGGCGCCGTCGGCCTCGCCGTATTTCGCGGTAAAGACCGCCTTGAAATAGTCGATGATCGCCGCCGTTTCGTTCATCAGGAGGGTCGTCTGGTTGACGACGGCAATGCGGTCGAGGTGGCGCGAGGGATCGAAGTCCGGGGTGCGCAGGCCGGCAAAACGGGCCAGCAGGGCCGTGCGCTTCGTCTCTGACGGGGCGGCGATATAGTCGCCGAGCAACCGCGCTTCGTCGAGGTTGCGGATGATGAGGGACGGCGCATACCGGCGGCTGTTGGAAAAGGTGGCCTTGGTCTCCTCATGTTCGCTCTTGCCGTGGATGACCACGGTATAGCCCTCACGGCCGAAGGTACGCGCGGCCTTCCAGACTTTTTCCACCAGCATGCAGGTGGCGTCGTATTGGGCGACCCGGATGCCCTTGCGCACGAGCCGCTTCTTGTCCTCGTCGGTCGCACCGAACGCGGGGATGATGACCACATCGTCGCTGGAAAGCGTATCCCAGAGCAATGCCTCGCTGGCTCCCGGGACGGCCGGTCCACCCTTGACCTTGAAGGGCACGCCCTTGTCACTCTGGAGGTATTGCAGGCCGCGTTGCAGCAGGTCCTCGTTGACGAAGGGATTGTGGATCAGCTCGCTGAGCATGAAGACCCGCTTGCCCGGATTTTCCGCCAGGGATTCGTAGGCCCGCTCGATGGCATTTTTTACGCCGAGGCAAAAGCCGAAGTGGCTGGGGATCACGTAACGCACCGCCCCGAAATCAAGCATGGCTGGAGGACTGGCCGACCGTTCATTGGTGCGGACCACGGTCTTGATGGCCTCGCACAGCCGGCTCTGGTAAAGTGAGCGGGCCGCGTCGTCCTGCTCGTAGATGTTACGGTTCCGGTCGCGTTCGACGCGGAACTTGTAGATGTAGTCGTTCTCGCCGAGATGCAGGTAAGGGATTTCGATCAGATGCGGTTCAAGCTGGGCGAGGATGGCGGCGAGAGCGGGGGCGAGGGCAGGTTGCCGGGCCTCCAGCTGTTCCAGGGAGAGGAAAATCACCTCGTGGTCCAACGGGATGTCCTGCACTTGCACGAAATACACCCGGTAACTCAGCGCCCCGGCGGCCCCGGTGAAATATTCGGCGGGCGGGGTGTGCGCCTTGAAGCAGCTGGCCAGACGGGTGGTCGCCATTGCCTCATCGGCTCCCACGAAGGCCAGTCCCAGCCGGGTGCCGGCCTGGCGCACGGCCAGCTGGTTGCTTGCGTTGAAGGCGAGCATCACGCACATGCCGGATGTGGTCGGGGCGGGCGACGTCATACCTCTCCACGGAAGCACACCTGCCGGGCGCGTCAACGACAGCGTGTGCCCCGGCCGGGCTTGCGGCCGGCGGGGCGGGTGCGCAGACTGCCGGGATGAACCTTGAGGAACTTCGTCGCAACTATGCCCTGCGATCGCTGGATGTGGCGGACCTGCGGCCTGATCCCTTCGAGCAGTTCGACCTCTGGATGCGCGAGGCCATCACGGCGGAACTGCTGGAGCCCAACGCCATGTCACTGGCCACGGTTTCCGCCGGCGGGGCGCCTTCGCTCCGCGTGGTCCTGCTCAAGGGCTTCGATACGAGCGGGTTCGTCTTTTATACCAATTACCACAGCAACAAGTCGCGGGATATTGCCACCAATCCGGCGGTGGCCTTGCACTTCGCCTGGCTGGCGCTCGAACGGCAGGTGGCGGTGACCGGCCGGGCTGAGAGGATTTCGGCGGCGGAGTCACTGAAGTATTTTCTCAGCCGACCGCGGGACAGCCAGCTGGGCGCCTGGGCCTCGCGCCAGAGCGAGGTCATCACGACGCGCTCGCTGCTGGAGGCCAAGTTTGAGGAGATGAAGGCCCGGTTCCTCCGGGGTGAGGTGCCGCTGCCCGACTTTTGGGGTGGCTACCGCGTGACGCCGGACAGCTTTGAATTCTGGCAGGGCCGGCCCAGCCGGATGCACGACCGGTTGCGGTACCGGCGGCAGGCGGACCAGCGGTGGGTCATTGAGCGGCTGATGCCCTGAGCCGCTGCGCGGCGATCTCGCATTCACTTCGCCAGGCGCGGATCAAAGGAGAAGGGTTCGGGCTTGCCGACCTTGACACGCTTGAAATCCGGATGGGCGGGATTGAGGAGATAGTTGAACTCGCCGAGTATGACTGCACTGGGCACGCGGAGAGCCACACTACGTTGAGTCCGGACCCACTCCTGACCAAACCGCTGCGTCTCTGGCGGGTAGGGGTTGACTTGCCAATTTTCCGGCAGCTTTTCGGGTCGCTCGATCATCGCCCCGGCTATTTCTGCGGGGATAGTCACCCATGGCTGGGTGAAGTGAATCTTCGGGTCCCTGATATTGGCCAGCACCTCAAGCGCTGCGAGCGAACGTGACTCCGCACAGTAGACCAGAGGAATGTCGGGGAAGTTCCAGCGGCCACCGTACAGGGCAGCACCTTCGCCTGTGAAGGCCTCGCGTATGTGTCGCTGGGGGGTGAGCCGCCAGATGACAAAGATGTTCACGAAAAGACCCCGTGCTCAATCCGGCCAATCAGATTTTCCACTTCCCGTGCGCCCGGTTCCGTCTGGGCAAAATCGATTGGCGTGCGCCACCCCAGTGCGGGTAATTCCGTGTGCAACCACTTGCGGACATTCTCTCCTGTGCCAAACAGCTGCATTGCCCGGTCGAACAGGTGCATGAGTCGAGCGGCACGTTCGCCTTCCGGGAGGGTCAAGCGGGCTTTCCCGGCCACCCGGCGGGCGTAGGTGCGGGTGGGGATGTTGATCAATCTGGCCAGCTCGTCGTTGGTGAAGCCAGCCTGCTTGCTGAACTTCACGACATCCATGACGGGCAGGCCTTCCTCGACCCGTTGCACCATGGCATGGTTGTCGTGAAGCTGCCCGTAGGTGGTCGGCTTGGTCTTGGGCGTTTTCATGCAGCCAAGCTACCAACGGGAACTCGTCCCACAAGCGGAAAATGCCAAATGGCATCAGGCCGACTGCCAAATGGCAGGCTAGATTTTCAACGTTTCGACCAGCTTGGTCGTGTCGCCGCCACCGCCCTGGGCGTAGTCGGGCTTGCCGCCGCCCTTGCCGCCGAGCTTGGCGGTGAGGCCGCCGATGAGCTTGCCGGCCGCGTGACCGGCCTTGATGGCTTCTGGCGAGCAATAGGCCACGAGGCTGACCTTGCCGTCGAGGAGTGCGCCGAGTTGGACCACGGCGCCGGTGCCGACCTTGTGCAGCACCTGGCTGCCGAGCGAACGAAGCGTCTCGGGTGAGTCCGTGGTGACGACCGCGGAAACCCACTTCAGGCCGTCCTTCGTCACGGCCGCGGCCGCGAGCTCCTCGGCGAGTCCGGCCGAAGCCTTGGCCTCATAGGCCTTCAGCTTCTTCTCCAGCTCCTTCTGATGCGCGAGCACCAGCTCGAATTTCTGTGCGACGTCCTGCACGCCGGCGTTGAGCCGGAGACTGATCGCCGAGAGCGCGCCTTCCTTGGCGGCGATGTGGTCGAGGGCGGCCTGGCCGGCGACGGCCTCGATGCGGCGCGTGCCGGCGGCGATGGCCATCTCGGCGACGATCTTGATGACGCCGATCTCGCCGGTGGTGCTGACGTGCGTGCCGCCGCAGAGTTCCTTGGAGTAGCCGCCGATGTCCACGACCCGGAC
>JANMTJ010000285.1:0-3154 GCA_031390295.1 Oleiharenicola sp. | reverse complement strand
AGCCGAGAATCAGCAGCAAAAAACAACCAACGAGAAAGCTCGAAAACTAAACCCATCAGCCGCCACCCTTGTAGCGTAATTACCCAGCCGTTGAGGTCATTGATTGAAAAACGCGGCGCGTTGTTGGCGAGTCCTTCGTTTGCTCCTTAGCCCTACTCTGGGCCGGGGCGGCGAGGGGTCTGATCCACCTGGATGCCGTTCGTTTCGGCCCAATCGAGCATGAACCGGTTCATCGCTTCGTCGCGGTGGCGATACCAGTCGTCGATCAGACCCAGACGGAGAGCCGTATCCTTGAATCGGCGGAAGCCGCCTTTTCCCTTGATCGCGAACCAGAGCTGGTCGGCGATGCGGGCATCGGTGACAGTGCCGATGAAGCGCTCCATGTGACGGTATTCGTGAAAGTCGAACTTTGTTGGCAGGGCGAGATACCGTTTGTCGCCGGCGCTGATCGCGCGGGCGGTGGCCAATTCCTCCTGCTGCCAGTCGGCCAGTCCTTTCGGCGCTTCCTCACCCTCTGCTTCCTCGACGGCCCGAATCACCTCGTCTTCCACCATGACCACAAGGCTGGTCTGCAAATCGAGCCAGGCACCCATCTCCTCGGGGATCATTTCGAGGGCGTCGGTCAGGTCCATGAGTTTGACGGCGGGGGTCATGGGACTATGAGTCAGAGCGTGAGGGCCGACCAGTTTGTCGTTCTGAACGACCTGTCCTCCGTAGCCCTGAGCTTGTCGAATGGGGCGAAGGGGGAAGTGAAGAATCCACGGCATCGATCATGACATTATCCTCGAAAGCATGGATCCTTCGCTATGCTCAGGATGACAATCCAAATTTCAGACACTCATTTACCATGCTGACGATCAGACCGACGAAGATGCTGGCCCGACGGCTGGGGATCGAATTACCCGTTACGCCGCCGCTGGTCACCAACCGCGTAGCCGACTGGTGCACGCACGAGTTCCGGGTGTCACGGCACCGTTATCTGCTTTTTTGCAACACCGCCGCGCTTTACCCGGTGGTCACCTACGCGGGCGGAGTCACTGACGATCATGGGCTGATCGAACGGTTGGTGGACGGGCTGAAACTGTGTCTGGTGGGAACAGAGTTGGAATTTCAATTCCAGCGTTGGATCGTGCCCGAGCTGGCCGTGGTGCAATGGGCGCCGATGCCCGCCGGGTCATTCTCAGCAGTGTCAACGAGATGATCTTTCACGCCAAATACGGCCTGGAACACCGGGATTATTCCCCAGTCGAGCTTTCGCGCTGGCTGGCGGAGATTCCGATGTCGGCCCCGGGAGGGAATTCGCCCGATCGTGTTTTCCCCAAGCTGACCGGCTGATTGAGTGTAGGAGCGGCTTTACGTCGCGAGGGTTTGGTGCACCGTTGTTTGCCGCAGCAAACCCGGTGTTTGTCCGGGCCGTCGCCCGGCAAAAAATCGCGGCGTAAAGCCGCTCCTACAGCTGGTCTGCGATGCCTCGGCGATTGCTCCGCCGCCTATTTCTTCGGCAACACGGCGTCGAGCAGGGGCTGGCGGAAGGTTTTCGTCGGCTGGTCGTAGAGGCCGAAGAAATCGGCGCAGAATTCCCAGTAGTGGAAGCTCATGCCGCGGGCCATGGCGGCGTCGGCCAGGGCCTTGGTCCAGGTGGCGCGCGAGGGCATGTCGGCCATCTTGATGGCGCCGAACTCGCCGAGGTTCATGGGGCGGTTGTGCTTTTTTCCCCAGTCGGCGGCGACGTCGAACTCGGCGTGCAGTTTCGCCAGCTGCTCCGGCGTGCCGGTCCAGGTGTTGCCGAGCCACTTCTTGGCGTCGGCCCAGGTGAGCCACTCGGCGCCCTGATGGGTGAATTCGAGCGGGTGGTAGCAGTGGATGGTCACGATGATGTTCCGGTCGTGCTCGGGCAGGCGCAGTTCCTTGAGGTAGGCGGCGATGTTGTCCTCGCCCGGGCCGAGCATGAGGGTGCGGTCGGGATGGGTCTGGCGCACGAGGGCGACCAGCTCGACCAGCCACTCGTTCCAGATCGCGGGCGTCATGGCCTCGTCGGGCTCGTTGAAGAGTTCCAGGACGAGCGTGTCGGGGTAGTCCTTGTAGTGTTCGGCGATCTGTTTCCACAGGCCGAGCACGCGCTGCTTGTGCGGCAGGGGGTCGGCGTAGCACTCGCGATAGTGGTGCAGGTCGAGGACGACGGGCAGGCCGCGCTTGAGCGCCTGGTCGATGGCCCAGTCCACGCGGGCGAAGAACGCCGGGTCGATGGTGTAGGGCGCTTCCTTGGCGGCGTGGGCCGACCAGCGGACGGGCAGGCGGATGGAATTGAAGTCCGCCGCCTTGGCCGCGTCGAAGAACTCCTCTTTCAGCACCACGCCCCATTCGCCCTCGGTGGGGGCATCCAGCGCGTTGCCGAAATTCACCCCGCGGCCGAGCCGCTGGTTGATGGCGAAGGGATCGGTGCCGGCGTGGGCGGGGAGGGAAAAAGTGAGAGTGAGGGTAAGAGTGAAGGTGAGCAGGCGGGCCAGTGAGGGGATAAAGTGGGGGGCAGTCGGGGTTTTCATGAGTGGGGGGCAACTTGGCGCCGGACGCGGCGCAGGGCAAACAAAAGGAACGGCAGTAGATGCGGTGCTTCAGCCCGCAGAAAGGCGCGAGCTAGCACTACTCCATTAAGTTCTTTCAACACACCCCGGCGCTACGCGCCACCCCTCTCCAGAGGGGACCCAGACTGACGCAGCCGAAGATCCCCTCTAGAGAGGGGTGCCCGCAGGGCGGGGTGTGTTGGAAGAGACGCGCACTTGACGGAGTAGTGCTAAAGCACCGCGCTGCTTTTTCGCCTCTTCACGCGGTTCCCAATAGGACTTGCGACCCGGGCGAGGATCGCTGGCCTCGGGGTATGAGCGATCTGCCGCCGCTGCCCACGGAACCGAAACCGGGGCTTTACCGCCACTACAAGGGCAACGACTATCGCGTGCTCGGGCTGGCGCGGCATTCGGAGACGCTGGAGCCGCTGGTCGTGTATGAAGCGCTTTATGGCGAGCGCGGCCGTTGGGTGCGGCCGGCGGCGATGTTCAGCGGGACGGTCGAAGTGGACGGAAGGCGCGTGCCGCGGTTCGCGCGGGTCGGAGATTGATCGATCAGGTCCGCCGCAGTTTCAGGCCGAAATGCCAGGGCG
>JANMTJ010000266.1:0-2801 GCA_031390295.1 Oleiharenicola sp. | reverse complement strand
CACGGCCTCGGCATCGGTGACGTCAATGGCGACGATCGCGCCGACCTGCTGGAACGCACCGGCTGGTCGGCGCGACCCGCTGCGCTCAAGGGCGATCCCATCTGGGCCAGGCAGGAGGTCCCCTTCGCCGCCAGCCGCGGCGGCGCCCAAATGTATTCGACCGATCTCAATGGCGACGGACTGGCCGATGTCGTCACCGCCAAGGATGCCCACGGCTACGGACTCTCCTGGTTCGAACAACAGCGCGAAGCCGGCGGCCAGCCCACCTGGAAGGAACACGTCATCCTTTCAACCCAGCCCGGCGAAAAGAATTCCGGGGTGCAGTTCTCCCAGCTACATTCCCTGGCCCTCGTTGACATGGACGGCGACGGCCGGGTCGACCTCGTGACCGGCAAGCGCTGGTGGGCCCACGGCCCCGAAGGCGACCCGGAACCGAATGGCCCGGCCGTCATTTATATCTTTCGCCAGGTCCGTGCGCCCGACGGCTCGGTGGCATTCGAGCCCCGGTTGGTGGATGACCAATCCGGCGCGGGCACCCAGTTGACTGTGGCCGACCTTAACCAGGATGGCCGGCCGGATATCCTCACCGCCAACAAGCGCGGCATTTTCGTGTTCCTTTCCTCCAACCCCACTGCCCCATGATCCGCCCCTTTTTCGTCCTGCTGTTTATCTTCTCCGGCCTTTCCGCCCTCGCCGATCCGCCGGCCGCCCGGCCGATCTTCGACGGCCGCACCCTCAACGGCTGGGAAGGCGATCCCCGGTCGTGGCGGGTCGAGGAGGGCGCGATCACCGGCGAAATCCCCGGCGGACAGAAACTGGCGAGCAACCAGTTCATCTACCTGCAGGGCGAGGTGCACGATTTCGAACTCACCCTGGAGTTCCGCCTCACGGGCATTCCCTCGGCCAATTCCGGCATTCAATTCCGCTCGCAGAAACGTCCGGACGGCCATGCCGTCGGCTATCAGGCCGACCTGGACGACGGTGCCACGTGGTTGGGCCGCATCTACGATGAGGAAGGACGCGCGCTGCTCGTCGAGCGCGGCACCCGCGTCGCCATCGCCCCCGACGGTCGCCGCTGGGTTGACGCGTTCGCCAAGCCGCAGGATTTCAAGAGCCTGTTCAAAGCCGGCGAGTGGAACACCTATCGCATCACCGCCCAGTCCTCCCACGTCGAGGTGTGGATCAACGGCACCCTCTGCAGTGTGCTGGATGACCGGAAGACGGACGCCGCGAAGTTCGCCGGCCGGATCGCCTTCCAGCTCCACAGCGGCGAGGGCCCCGCCAAAATCCAGTTCCGCAACATCCGTCTCGCCGATCTCGGCCGCACCGCGCCGCCCGCGCCGTTGCCGGCCTCGACCGCGCGTACGTCCGCGGCCACATTCGTTCCGGCCGGCGATGACGGCAAGCCGCTCAACCTCGGCTTCGAATCCGGCAAGCTCGGCGACTGGACCGCGGAAGGCACCGCCTGGACCGGCCAGCCCGCCCGGTATGGGGAGCCCTCCACTCCCCGGCGCAGGTCGGAAGTGCCCACGGACCCGGTCGGCAATTTCTGGATCGGACCGATCCAGGGCAACCCCGGCGTGCCCGGCCAGGGCCGGCTGGTCTCCAAGGTTTTCCCCGTCACCCAGCCGTGGGCCAGCTACATGGTCGGCGGCGGCCGTGACATCAACCGCACGCGCGTCGAAATCGTGGACGCCACCACCGGCGCGGTCATCCACTCGTCCGCGGGCACCGATTCAGGCGTCCTGCGCCGCGAGGTGGTCGGTTTCGGGGCGGGCGTTGGCGGGCGGATTTTCCTCCGCCTCGTGGACGCAGTGTCCGAGGGCGAGTGGGGCTACATTGCCTTCGACGATTTCGTTTTCCATGACCGCCAGCCTGATTTCGTCGGGACCAGCGCCGACACACAGCGTCAGCAGGAGAGCCCGGTGCTGTGGCACCTGCGGCCCAATCCTGCCAAGCCGACGGCCGTCGCCAACCTCGACGCGCAAAAGGTGGTCCGCGGCATGATGCTCGAGGACGGCTTCCAGGCCGAGCTCATCGCGGCCGAGCCCGACGTGCACCAGCCGATCGCCTTCGCGTTCGACGAGCGCGGCCGGATGTGGGTCGCCGAGGCCTACAGCTATCCCAACAAGCAACCGGCCGGCCAGGGTAAGGACCGCATCCTCATCCTCGAGGACAAGGAGGGTGACGGCGCGTTCGAGACGCGGAAAATCTTTGCCGAGGGCCTCAATCTCGTGAGCGGCCTGGAGGTCGGCTTCGGCGGCGTATGGGTCGGTGCCGCCCCGGAACTGCTGTTTATTGCGGACGCCAACCACGACGACAAACCGGACGGCGCGCCCCGAGTGCTGCTCGACGGTTGGGGTTACCAGGACACGCACGAGACGCTCAACAGCTTTACCTGGGGGCCTGATGGCTGGCTCTACGGCCTGCAGGGCGTGTTCACCAAGTCGCTCGTCGGCAAGCCGGGCACGCCCGACGCCCGGCGCCTGCCGTTGCGCGCGGGGGTCTGGCGCTATCATCCGGTCCGCCACGAGTTTGAAATCTACTCCGCGGGCGGCAGCAACCAGTGGGGCCTCGATTTCAACGAGTCCGGCCACCTGTTCATGACGCACTGCCGCAGTTTCAATGGCGGCGGCGGCACGACCTACGTGATTCGCAACGGCCACTACTGGAACCAGGCCAATTCCGACTACGCCCCGTTCATCTCCAACCACGGGGCCGACTTCGCGCCGGACCTGAAGAACTTTCTCCCTTCCTCCGCGCGCTACGACAGCGGCGAGGGCGGCGCGGGCAAGCCCGGC
>JANMTJ010000191.1:0-1541 GCA_031390295.1 Oleiharenicola sp. | reverse complement strand
GTCCGGTCATCTTGGCCCAACGCGCCCCGCGCAGGCCGCGGCTCGCCGCCAGCGACCGCGCCGCCGGCAGCTGGGCGCGATACCAATCGAGGTTCTTTTCGAGCGCCGCGTCCTGACCCCACAGCGCGAATTGCGCCGTGTGCCACCAGATCATCTCGGTGTGGTGCTTGCCGTACCACGTGTTGCACGTGAGTCCGCTCTCCTGCGGCGGCACGTCACCGGCCATCTGCACGGCCATCAGGTAACGCGAAAGGATGATCCGCTCCTCGAGTTTCGCCGCCAGCGGGTTGGTGCTGCCGGAGAAATCCACCGCGGCGGTCTCCCGCCAGAATTTCTTCCAATGCTCCACGCTTTCAATGAATGCCCCGTTCAAATTCCGAAACCGGGATTGTTCGCGGGAAAACCTTATTTCGAATTCAATTTCCCCTTCTGGTCCCGCGGTGGCGCCAATCTCGAAGCGATGGGCTGCCAGGGGCGTCAATTTGTGATCGCTGGTTACGAAATAACGCAACCCGCCGACGGCCCGCTCAACTTGGGCGTCACCCTGAAGGACCGATTGGTGCTTCTCTGGCTCACTCCAATCCAGCGCCGGCGTATTCTTCGTGTTGATGTCGTGACCACGCGGAAATGCCAGGTTCACGCGCAATTTGCCCCGGGTCACGAGCGGTGAAGTAATCGCCACCCCGAGGCGGTCTGAGTCCGGATCGCAGGCCGTCGTCACCGTCACGGGCACGCCGCCGAGCTTGAACCGGCTGGTGATGATCCCGCGCCAGAGATCGAGTGTCTGTTCCGGCTCCTGTATGTCTGCGGGCGTGAAGGCCGAACCGTCCGGCTTGTCCCATACCAAGGCCAGCTGCCCGAGTGGGTGGTTGCGCGGATTCCGGCGCAACCAGTCGCCCGCCGGCGAACCCTGTTTCGTGGGGAAACCCAGCACCCGGCCGTCGGGCAGCGTGAAATCCTTGTTCGCGTCGGCCAGCGTGTAATTTTTTGGATTCTCGTCGCTTACCCAGGCCCAGCGGGCCTGCGTCTCGGTCGGGATGCCGTGGCGGTGATACTCCGCGGCGAAGGTCTGCAGCCCGGTGATGTCGGCGGTGAAGGCGAAGTCGCCGTTGCCCACCGTGAGCGGGGCGTCGTAATCCACCCGCCTGATCACCGGGTTGTGCCGGGCCACCAGCGCCTGCCGGTCGATCGGTTGGGCCACCAGTGTGGCGGCGCCGAGGCAAAACAGGAAAACGATGCGCGAATGCATGAGGTGCCCCGCAGCATGCCCCGGCCCTTCGGCCGGGCAAGTGCGCTGTGACACGGTGCGGCTTCTGGAATGTGGGAGGGACTTTACGCCCCCGACTGCCTTGTGTAGGGCCGGCGCTCGTCGCCGGGCCGGGGTCGGGGCGCCGACAGACCGAAGCTGTCATCCCATCTCTTTCCCTCTCACTCTCACTTTCACTCCGGCAGGCTACCCCTTGGGCGGCGTGCCGTGATGCGCCTTGTGCGCCGCGTAGGCCGCCGTGTCGGCCAGCATCGCGTCGATCGTCGCCGCCAGC
>JANMTJ010000179.1:0-2715 GCA_031390295.1 Oleiharenicola sp. | reverse complement strand
CTTGGCGTCCGCGCGGTAGGCATGGTTCTTCGCACCCGGTTCATACCATTGGATGTCCACGACGATGTATTCCCAGCCGAATGACTTGAGGTGAGCGGCCATGTAGTCCGCCTGGGCCTTGGCCTGCGCCTCGGTGATCGTCGTGGCGAAATTATCCCAACTGTTCCAGCCCATCGGCGGGCGGGGCGCCCAGGAATGAAATATCGGGGCGGCGACGGCCCGGGTCAGGAGCAGTGACAGGACCAGAACCGGCAGGAGGCGGGGAGTTTTCATGAACTGGCAAGGTGAAGTCGGTTCGGCGGGGGGCTCCGCTCACTTGTCCCACACGATGATGGTGTCGAGGGGATCGCGCGCCGCGACCGGCAGGTGCAAAATAACGTGGTCATCCACCACGGTCGTCTTGACCGCCGCGCCAGTGGCCAGGAACCGCGGGTTCCGCCCGAGGCCCGCCGCCGGCACCGGCAGCAACTCGTCGGGCCATTCGAGCACATGGAGAAAAACCTGGGTTTTTGACTGCGTGCTGACGCCCCAGGCCCGGGGTGCCACGGGACCGCCGCGCGTGCCGTAGATCGAATCGCCCGTGGTCCGCAGCCACCGCCCCATCTCGGCGAGCCGCCCGGTGAACTCGGACTGGATCGTACCGTCGGGCTTGGGGCCGACATTCAGCAGGAAATTCGCCCCGTGGCCGGCCGAGCGCACCAGGTAGTGGATCAGGTCGCGCGCGCTTTTGATCTTCTTGTCGTTCTTGTTGTAGCCCCAGGCGCCGTTGATCGTCTCGCAGGTCTCGATCGGCAGGCGGCCGATCTCGGCCTCGCCGGAGAATCCGGTGGTGTTCTGGCCGGGCAGGTCCTTCTCGAACATCTGGAAGTCCTCGCCCGGTTTCGGCGCGAGGTGGTGGTTGTTGCCGATCAGCGCCGCCGGCTGCAGGCGGTGGATCAGGTCATAGGTCTTGCCCAGGCGCCAGTCGGCGTCCTTGCGGTCCCAGATGCCGTCGAACCAGATGCCCGCGATCGGGCCGTAGCCCGTGAGCAACTCCTCCAGCTGGGCATCCATGTAGTCGAGGTACCGGTTGAAATCACCCGACTCGGGACGCCCCGCCTTCTGACCGGTCCGGCCGCGGGGAAAATAGTCCGGGTGATACCAGTCGAGATGGGAATGGTAGAGGAAAAGCTTGATGCCCTGTTTCCGGCACTCGTCAGCGAGCAGCTTGATGATGTCCCGCTTGTACGGGGTGGCCCCGGTGATGCTCCAGTTGCCCTGCTTGGTCTCCCACATGGCGAAGCCATCGTGATGCTTGCTCGTGATGGTGATGTAGCGCATCCCCGCGTCCTTCGCCATTTTCACCCAGGCGGCGGGGTCGAACGCCGTGGGATTGAATTGCGGGGCGAGCTTCTCGTATTCGGCGACCGGGATGCCCTTTTCGTGCATCACCCACTCCCCTTCCCCGCGCACACTGTAGATGCCCCAGTGGATGAAGAGTCCGAACTTCGCATCCTGAAACCACTCCCGGGCCTGGAGATTCCCGGGGGCGGGTTCATACGCCAGTCCACGGCTGACGATGGCAAGCAAGGCAAGCAGAAGCAGGCGATGTTTCATGGCGAGGGAGGATTGCGGGGTTGGTGGGGGAAAGCGAACGTCCCGGGGCAATGCCGGGAAGTTGAGGTGAACAGGATGAAAGGCGGTGGTCGACGGCCCGCGGGCCGGAAAGTCAGATATTCTCGTCCTCCGCCTTCAGCTCGCGCCGGTTGGAGGGCAGGTGCTGCGGGAAGAAACTGTAATAGAGCGCCAGCTGCCAGCTGCGCGACGACCGGTAAAGCAGCAGAGGCACCACCAGCGAACCGCCCATGGCCAGCCCAACCGCCACCCGGCCGCCGAGCATGCCAAAGTACCACAGCAGCAGCACCGGAACCAGAAACGCGACGAGTGTCACCCCGTAGTTCAGCGACATGGCCCCGAGGAAAAACCCCTCGTCCTTCTCGAACTTCAGCCCGCAATCCGGGCAGCCCTCGTTGAGCTCGAAGAGGGTACCCGCCTTGAACAGCCGGTTGCCGCCACAGTTGGGGCAGTGATTGCTCAGCCCGCGGGCGATGATCTGACCGTGCGTGACTTTCATGGGGGGAAGCTAGCCAGCCTAGCCACTAATGCGCGCCTTAAAAGGCTGCGCCGCATGATTCCAATGGGACCTATAGGGCC
Organism: Oleiharenicola sp.; assembly: GCA_031390295.1. Classification (GTDB taxonomy): domain Bacteria; phylum Verrucomicrobiota; class Verrucomicrobiia; order Opitutales; family Opitutaceae; genus Lacunisphaera. The sequence goes on along the minus strand of JANMTJ010000179.1, from coordinate 522 downwards.
TATAAGAACTATAGGTCTCATGCCTCCGATCATAAAAAAAGCGCCTCCTGGCGGAAGCGCTTTCGAAACCAGACCCAATCGTCCCGATTACGCCCCGAGCTGGTAACGGACGAAGCGGCGGACCTGCATGTTCTCGCCGAGCTTCGCGATCTTCTCGGTGAGGAGGTCCTTGATCATCTTCTCCGGTTCTTTCACGAACGGCTGATCGAGCAGGCAGACCTGCGAGTAGTATTTCTCGAGCTTGCCCTCGACGATCTTTTGCACGGCGGCGGGCGGTTTGCCGGCCAGCTGGGCCGAGGCAATGTCGCGCTCCTTGGCCAGATCGGCTTCGGGCACTTCCTCGCGACGCACATACGTCGGATTGGCGGCGGCGATCTGCAGGCAGAGGTCGCGGCAGAAGGTCTTGAAGTCCTCGGTCTTGGCGACGAAATCCGTCTCGCAGTTGATTTCGATCAGGACGCCGACCTTGCCGCCCACGTGGATGTAGGACTCGACGAGGCCTTCCTTGGTGGCGCGGCTGGA
>JANMTJ010000006.1:0-2080 GCA_031390295.1 Oleiharenicola sp. | reverse complement strand
CATCTGCTCGGCGATTTCCTTGTTGGTCTTGCCCTCGGCGACGAGGGCGAGCACGCGTTTTTCCTGGGCCGACAGGACGGCGAGCTTGCCCTGCTCGGACGGCGGGCCGCTGCCGCTGCGCACCAGGTTGAGGACGCGCGTGGTGAGCGCGGGATCGAGGATGAACTTGCCCGCCGCCACATCGACAATGGCCTGGCGGAGGCCCTGGGCGTTGATCTCCTTGAGCAGGTAGCCGTGCGCACCGCTGCTCATGGCGTCGTACACCAGGCTGTCGTCGATGACGGAGGTGAGGATCAGGATCTGCGTGTCGGGCTCGGCGGCGAGGATCTGGCGGCAGGCGGTGAGACCGGAGCCATCGGGCAACCGGATGTCGAGGAGCACGACATTGGGCTTGAGCCGGGAGGCTTCGGCGACCGCGGTGGCGACGGAATATGCCTCGCCGGCCACGCGCAAGCGCACGGTGGTGTTCTCGGGATTGACCTCGAACAGGGTCTTGAGGCCGGTGCGCACCAATTCGCTGTCATCGACAATCAGGACGGAGATGGAGTGGGGGGCGCTCATCGGTCACTTCAGGGCTTTGGACTAAACGGGATGGTGATTCGAGCTCCTTTTCCGGGGGCGGAGTCGATGTGCAGCTGCCCGCCGATCTCCCGGGCCCGGCTGGCGAGATTGGCCAACCCGCGGCCGGTGCCCGAGCGCAGGGCCGGATCAAACCCGGTGCCGTCGTCGGCGACCTCGAACACGGCCTGGCCGTCCGCGGCGGGGTGCAGTGTAATCCGCACCTGCTTTGCCCCCGAATGCCGCAGCGCGTTGCTGACGGCCTCCCGTGCCATCTGCAGCAGGTGCATTTCCTGATGCTTGCCAATCTGGCGGTCCAGCGCGTGGTCGGTCTCGGCCACGATGCCGATGGATTGCAGCGATCGCATGTTGGCTGCGAGTGTGGCGAGAGCCTGGGTGAGAGTCTGGGTGGATTCTTCCTGCGGCTCGAGGGCGTCGATGAAGTTACGCACCTGCCAGAGCGTGTCGTTGAGCATCTGCTGGCAGGTGGCCAGCCGCTGCTCCGCCGCCGCCGGGTCGGTCGCCCGCAGTTGGCGTGCGCTTTCGAGGCCGAGGCCGGCGGCATACACGGTTTGAATGATGCCATCGTGCAGGTCACGGGCCAGCCGGCCGCGCAGGTCCAGCAACTGGCGCTGGTGCTCCTCGCTGGTGCGCAGGGCGTCCCGTTGCACAAAGGATTCCGCCACCTGCCGCGCGAGATGCCCGAACTCGTCTGGCGAGCGCTGCAGTTCGGCCAGGGAGTCGCTCCGCCCGGTCTCGAGGCTGCGCCCCAGCAGTTGGAGCGGCCGGATCACCCAGAGCGACAGGCCGAACACGATCACCGAGATGATGACGGCGCCACAGACATACAGCAGGAAGGACTCCCCCTGGTTGCTCTTGAGCAATTCGACCAGGGGTTGGGAGATATATTCCACCTGCAGGGTTTGCAGGGGCCGGCCGCGCCAGTCGGGGAGCACCCGCTGCAGGCGGATGAGCGGGGCTTCCTCCTCGCGGGAGGCAGCCGGGCCCAAGGTCACCCGGCTTTGCAGCGTGTCGGCGAGCAGGCCAAGGAATTTTTCATCCCACAGCCGGGCCGCAATAAACCAGCCGCGGGCGGGTTCTTCCCGTTTGAGGTCGTGGGAGGGAAGAACCGGTTCGGCGCGCATCTCCAGCAGGCCGGCGGGCGATTCCAGGAAAAACACCAAGCTGCGTTCGCGTTGCAGCCGGTCGAGAAAAAGGGGGTCGGCGAGCGGCAGGGTTAATGCAGCGATTTCCGGTTTCTGGGCCGCGGTGTAGAGCAGGCGGCCATCGGGTCGGATCACCCAGGCGGCCTGGGCGTTGAAACTGGTCAGGCTGGAGTCGATATTGATCGCAGCCCACGCCCGATCGCCGCTTTGCACGAACTGCACCATGTCATCCCACTGTGAATAGTCGCTGGCAAAGATGCGCAGGGACTGGCCGGTCAGGGCGATAAGCCGCTCAATCAGGTTGTCCCGCTGCTTCTGCAGGCTGGCGTAGATGATCTGCACCTCGTTGCGGTGGG
>JANMTJ010000095.1:0-2757 GCA_031390295.1 Oleiharenicola sp. | reverse complement strand
CACCGAGCAGGGCGGCCCCGGCGACAAGCTGGGCGCGGTCGAGTTTTCCGCCAAGTTCAAGGTCGAGGGCAAGGAGCAGGAGCATTTCGAAACGGCGCTCTTCGGCCGCGAGGAAGGCCGCTGGGTCTACACCGGCCAGGTAGACGGCCCGGGCCAGACGGTCCGGCGCGAGACCCCCAAGATCGGCCGCAACGACCCCTGCCCCTGCGGCAGCGGCAAGAAATACAAGAAATGCTGCGGGGCGACGGCCTAGTCGCGGCGTAATATTTTTCGTGGCTGGCGGTCAATAAATTTTCTGCAAAAAAGCAGGGTGGCGGCGCGAAGAATTGTTGCCACGCCGGGGCCCGGCGGTTTTCTGGCCCGCAGCGGTCACTTTCACGCGTGCTGTTCAATTCGCTCACTTTCGTCGTTTTCTTCGCCCTCGTCATGGGCGGCTACTGGTCGCTCCGCTCGTGGGAGGCACGCAAGAACCTGCTGCTCGTGGCCAGTTATATCTTCTACGGGGCGTGGAATCCCCCGTTCGCCCTGCTGCTCTTCGCCACGACGGCCCTTGATTTCTGGCTCGGCGCGCGCATCGCCGCCGCGGCCGCCGGCTCCCGCAAGGCCTGGCTGGTGGCCAGCGTCACGGCCAATCTGAGCATGCTCGGTTTCTTCAAGTATGGGAACTTCCTGCTGGAAAACACGCAGTGGCTGCTCGCGCAGGCCGGCATCGCCTACTCTCCGCCGCACCTCGACCTGTTCCTGCCCATCGGCATCTCGTTCTACACCTTCCACTCCCTGTCCTACACCCTCGACGTCTACCGCGGCGCTACCCAGCCCACCCGCTCGCTGCGCGATTTCCTGCTCGCCGTGTCGTTCTTCCCGCAGCTGGTGGCGGGGCCGATCGTGCGCGCTGCGGATTTCCTCCCGCAATGCGCCACCCCGCCCACGCCGCTGAAAAACCGCCTCCAGTGGGGCCTGTTTCTCATGTCGTTGGGCATGTTCCAGAAGATCGTGCTGGCCGACACGCTGCTCGCCCCGGTGTCGGACACGGTTTTCGGCAATCCGGGGCCGGTGTTCCCGCTCGATGCCTGGACCGGCGTGGTCGCCTTCTCCGGCCAGATCTTCTTCGACTTCTCCGGCTACTCCACCTGCGCCATCGGCGCGGCGCTGTGCCTCGGCTTTCACCTGAAGGACAACTTCCTCTTCCCCTTTGCCGCGGTGGGCTTTTCCGATTTCTGGCGGCGCTGGCACATCTCCCTCTCCACCTTCCTGCGCGACTACCTCTACATTCCGCTCGGCGGCAACCGCGTCGGCGCCGTCCGGGCCGCCGTGAACCTCGTCATCGTGATGTTCCTCGGCGGACTCTGGCACGGGGCGGCGTGGACCTTTGTCGTGTGGGGTCTCATCCACGGGTTCTGCCTCGTGATCGAGCATGTGTTCCGTACGCTGACCAAGGGCGCCGCGTGGAAGGAAACGCTCCCGGTGCAGCTGGGGCTTTGCCTCGCCACCTACCTGGTCGTCTGCCTCGCGTGGGTGTTTTTCCGCGCCCCGAACTTTCCCTCGGCGGCCATGCTCCTCGGCGCCATGGCCGGACAGATTCCTGTCGGCGAAGCGGTGGTGTCCGGCCGGGAAATGCTCCAGGTCGGCCTCGTGATCTTCTGCCTGTGGCTCGTGCAGTGGCGGCTGCGCGACACCTCGCTCGAAGCAGCCATCTCCCGCCAGCCCGCCTGGCTCATGGGTACCATCTGGACCCTGATGCTCGGCGCCATCATACTCACCCAAGGAAGCGGCAATGCCTTCATCTACTTCCAATTTTGATTTTCAGCGGCCGATCCCGGCTCTGCCCTGGCGCGGCCTGCTGCTGGCCACCCTGCTGGCGACGGCCCTGGGCACCGTGGCGTGGGAAATCCGGGCCCGCGCCCTCGGTTACGCCCCGACGCTCAACGACACCCCCGATCTCTGGGCGGACCGGCGCGAGGCGGTGCAACCCGACTCCCTCGTCATCATCGGCGACTCACGCGCCCTGTTCGACACGGATCTCGACGTCCTGGAGCAGGGCCTCGGCCGGCGCCCGGTGCAGCTCGCCCTCGTCGGCAGTTGCGCCTACCCGGTCCTGGAGAACCTGGCCAATGACGAGACCTTCCACGGCACGGTCATCGCCAGCCTGATTCCCGCCATGTGGCTGGCGCCGCCGCCGGCGCCGCCGTACAAAAACTCCCTCAAGGCGCTCCATCGCCACCGCGACCGGACCCTGGCCCATCGCGCCGGCAATCACCTCGGCATGTTCCTGGAGGAACATATTGCGTTCCTGAAACAGGACGACCTGACCCTCGAGCAGCTGCTCAAGGACATCCCGGTGCCCAACCGGTCGGTCTATCACGGCCCGCCCCGGCTGCCGCCCTACTTCGCCACGATGGACCGGGAACGCCAGACCCGCATGACCGAGGCCGCCGCCCGGCCCGGCCCGCTGCAGGATCGCATCAAGTTTGGCTGGGCTCCGCTGTTCTCCCCTCCGCCCATGCCGGCCCATACCCCCAAGGCCGTGGTTGAGGACATCGGCCGGGCCGTCGAGGCCCGATTTGGCCAGACCGCCCTCGCGGTGAAAAAAATCCGCGCGCGCGGCGGCGAGGTGGCCTTTGTCCGTTTCCCGCACTCCGGCCCGCTCAAGGAACTGGAGGACCGGGCTACGCCGCGCGCCGGCGCCTGGACCCGGCTCATGCAGGAGACCCAGTCGCCCAACATCTACTATTCCGACCATCCCGAGCTCATCTTCGA
>JANMTJ010000082.1:0-1852 GCA_031390295.1 Oleiharenicola sp. | reverse complement strand
CAGAAATTTCCGCATTCAAACGCGACACGATGGGCGCAGTTGTTTTGCTGGGTGCGAAAAATGCATACCAAAGATCGACTTCAATATCCTTGATACCCAGTTCGCCAAAAGTTGCCACATTCGGCGCAACGGGGTGACGCTTTGGACTACCCACAGCCAAGGCATTGAGTTTGCCAGCGTTGACAAAGAGACAACGAGTTCGCCCCCTCCGGCACCGAGCACGCCACCACCCTCGACATCAAGGGCATCGGCGTGATGATCCGCGGCGACAGCGGCATCGGCAAGTCCGAGTGCGCCCTCGCCCTCATCGAGCGCGGCCATTCCCTTGTCGCCGATGACCTCACCTGCATCCGCCTGCTCGACGAGCGCGAATTATCCGCCAGCTCGCGTTCGCTCAACCGCGGTTATATGGAGTGCCGCGGCATCGGCATCATCAACATCGCCGACATGTTCGGCGTGAAGAGCATCCGGCTGGAGAAGCGCATCGACCTCGTCGTCTCCCTGCGCGAATGGTCGCCCGATGTCATCGAGGAGCGCACCGGCCTCGAGGAGAACTATTACAACATCCTCGGCGTGAAGCTGCCGCACATCGAGTTCTACGTCCGCCCCGGCCGCGACATCGCCCGCCTCGTCGAGGTCGCCGCCCTCGTGCAGGCCCTCAAGAACATGGGCCACGACCCGGCCAAGACCTTCAACGAGCGCCTCATCGCCCACATGGCCGAGCAGAAGCCGGCCAAGACCACCTCGCACAAGATCACCACCTCGTCGCCGTTCGCGGAGGAAGAGGACCCCGCCGACGAACATCCCTGAGTTTCATGCCAGTTTTTCGCTCCGATTCCCGCCACGCCGCCCAGGTTCGCCCCCTCACCCTGGAGGCCAACATCGCCCCCCACGCTTCGGGCTCCGTGCTGATCGGCTTCGGTTCCACCCGCGTCATCTGCGCCGCCACGATCGAGGCCAAGGTGCCCTCGTGGATGAAACAGCAGGGCATCAAGGGCGGCTGGCTCACGGCCGAATACTCAATGCTGCCCTACAGCACCCTCGACCGGAAGCCCCGTGACATTTCCAAGGGCAAGATCGACGGCCGCACCGTCGAGATCCAGCGCCTCATCGGCCGCTCCCTTCGCGCCGTCCTCGACCTCTCGAAACTCGGCGAGCACACCCTCTGGATCGACTGCGACGTCCTCCAGGCCGACGGCGGCACCCGCACCGCCTCGATCACGGGCGCCTACCTCGCCGCCCGCCTCGCCATCCAGAAGCTGCTCGACGCGAAAAAAATCTCCGAGAATCCCCTCACCGACTCCGTCGCCGCCGTCAGCGTCGGCCTCTTCCAGGGTGACGCCCTGCTCGACCTCAATTACGTCGAGGACAGGGACGCCGAGGTCGACGCCAACGTCGTCATGACCGGCCGCGGCCAGTTCGTCGAGGTGCAGAGCAGCGGCGAGGAATCCACTTTTTCCCACGAACAACTTCAGACCTTGCTCGCCCTCGCGCAAACCGGCCTGAAGGACGTCGCAATCGAGCCAGAGCGTGTTCTGGCCGAGCTTCATCAAATCGATGACGGCGCGCAGGGAGCGGCCGATGAGGCGCTGGATCTCGACGGTGCGGCCGTCGAGCTTGCCCCGGGAGATGTCGCGCGGTTTGCGCTCATGCGTGCTGTAGGGGAGAAGTGAATACTCGGCGGTCAGCCAGCCGCCCGGGACGCGTTGTTGTTTCATCCAGGCGGGCACGTTGGGCTCGATGGTGGCGGCGCAGATGACACGGGTGCCGCCGAAGGAGACGAGCACGGAGCCGATGGCGTGGGGCGCGATGCCGGCCTCGAAAGAGACGGGGCGAAGTTGATCGGGCAGGC
>JANMTJ010000040.1:0-10317 GCA_031390295.1 Oleiharenicola sp. | reverse complement strand
ACCTGCCGCCCAACCTCAATGCGCACATTCCGCAGTCGTGGCTCTTCTGGCACCGCTGGGAGGACGGCGGCCGCTGTCCGCGCACGAAGAAGCCCCTGCGGCGCGAGGAAGTCGGCGGGCGCACCACTTGCTGGTCGCCGGGGAGGCAGGGGAAGGAAGCGAAAAGCTTTAAGCAATAAGCGTGGAGCGAGCAGATGCCAGAGGACAGTGGTCAGCAGACAGGTCTGATCCAATCTCACAGCAGGAAGCGGAGCTGACGGAGGGTAGCGGGGAGCCCTACTTCGCCAATGTCCCGAACCCGACTCAACTAATTGCCGGGGACCCGCGGGCTCTCCACCAGGCGGGCGCGCACCGTGTCCAGCAACAGCCGGACTGCTTCCGGCCGGCGATCCACGTGTCCGCCCTCGGTCCAGATCAATTCCTTGGGTTCTCCAGCAGCTTGGTGCAGCCGCTCCACCAGATGGGGCGGCAGCCGCCGGTCTTCACGGGCCCCGATGATGATCACCGGACGCGGGGCGATGCGCGGCGCCCAGTATCCGGTCTCCAGGGTCGGCCCGTGGGCCAGCAGATAAATCAGATGGCTCGTGAGGCGGCGCAGCCAGGCCGGTTTCACCTTGGTCTGCAGGTTGTGCTCGAACCATTCGCGGTTGCCGGCCCCGCCGTGGATGAGCCAGGCGCGCTTGAACCGCGGGTCCAGGGCCCCCGCCACCGCCGCAAAAGGCACCCCGAGGCTCACGCCGACCAGTTCCACCCTGGCCGGATCCACCCAGGGTTGGGCCAGCAGCCAGTCGAGCGCCAGCCACACCGCGGGCGGGGTATCCAACAGGGCGCGCCGCGCCGCGGGGATGGTCGCGAGGGTTTGTTGCCAGCCGCGCGGTCGCTCCGGTCCGTCATAGGGATAATCCAGTGCCGCCACCACGAACGGACCGGGCGCACCGAGCAAATCCACGGCATCGCGTCCGGTTCGATGCCCGCCCAGCAGCAACACCAGGGGTCGCCGGACCGCGTCGCCGCCGGGACGCAGCACGCGCAAGTCAACGGTCAGGCCGTTGTCCCCGCGCACCCGCACCGCCTGGCTCACGAAACCGCCCGCCTCGGTGCGTTCCGGCTCCGTCGCAAATGAGAGCATCACCGCCCGCCTGGCCGCGAAATACCCGTACTTGGGCCGTGCCTGCAGCGCCAGCCACCCGGCCGCCACGAGAAACAGCAACAGGAAAACTCCCGTCAACCAGCAGCACCAGCGGAAAGGCGATCGCTTGGGGATGGAGTTCATGACTGCAACCGGTCGGAGAACCGGCCTGAGCCGTTTTATGGCGTGGACGTCACTCCCGGCCATCCTTTTCTTGTCCGGGTGGGCGCCGCCAAACAACGTCTCGATGAATTGCTGGTGACCCGCGGGCTGTCCCCCACCCGGGCGCAGGCCAAGGCCCTGATCATGTCGGGGCGGGTGCGTCACGGCACCGAGCGCCTGGACAAGCCGGGCAAGGAATTCCCCGGCGACTTCGAGCTGACCATCGACCAGCCTCCGCGCTTCGTCAGCCGTGGTGGCGAGAAGCTCACGGCCTATCTCGAGAAATTCCCGGTCGATCTCACAGGCGCGCACCTGCTCGATGTCGGCGCCTCGACGGGCGGGTTCACGGACTGTGCCCTGCAGGCCGGGGCGGCCTCCGCCACCTGCGTGGATGTCGGCCACGGCCAGTTGCACGAGAAGCTCCGGCGCGACCCGCGCGTGACCAACCTGGAGAAGCTCAACGCCCGGCACCTCGCCGCCGGCGACCTGCCCCGGGCCAGCTATGACGCCGTCGTCATGGATGTGTCGTTCATCTCGTTGAAAACCGTCCTGCCCGCCGTGTGGCCTTTCCTGCGCCCCGGCGGGACGCTCATTGCGCTGGTGAAACCCCAGTTCGAAGCGGGCAAGGCCGAGGTGGACAAGGGCCAGGGCATCATCCGCGACGATGTGGTCCGCCAGCGCGTGCTGGCCGACGTGCGGGACTTCGCCCTGCGCGAGCTGCCCGGTGCCGCGCTGCACGGCGAGATGGAATGCCCGGTGCACGGGGCGGACGGCAACCGGGAGTATCTGCTGGGGGTGACCAAGAGCCAATAATCGTTTCCAGTCATTCTGAGCGCAGCGAAGAATCCAGCCTTCCCACTATGACAACCCGTTCGCGGTCCTGGATTCTTCGCTGCGCTCAGAATGACACAATAGATTGAGGTCTTAGCCTAATCCGAATTCGACATTGGCGACCAATCGTATGCATTAGCAGTCAACGCATGCCCCCCATCCGCAGACTCGCCTTTGTCGTCAACTCCGAGAAACCCGGCTCGGCCAAGCTGGCCCGGGAACTCATCGCGATTGCCCGCACGGTCGGGGTCCGCCGGATCAAGAGCCACCCGGCCCGCAAGCTCCCGCGGGGCTACTTCAAGGGTTTTGACGCCGGCTGCATCATCGGTGGCGACGGCACGCTGCTCGGGGCGGTGCGCGAGGCGGCGACGGCCGGCATCCCGCTCATCGGCGTCAACCAGGGCAGCCTCGGCTACCTGACGAGTTTCTCCCCCGACGAGGCGCGCGCCTGCTTCGGCGAGGTCCTGCTGGGCAGCTACCGGGTCGCCCAGCGCACCCTGCTGGAGTGCCGCACGGGTCCGGGCCGCCGGGACCTGGCGCTCAACGACGTGCTCATCAAGGCCGAGGTCAACTCCCAGCTGGTCCGCCTGGAGGTCCGCGCGGACGGCGAACTGGTGACCGACTACCTGTGCGACGGTCTCGTGCTCTCCACTCCCACCGGCTCGACCGCCTACAATCTCTCCGCCGGCGGTCCGATCATCCACCCGGCAACGCGGGTGATCGCCATGACCCCGATCTGCCCGCACACGCTGAGCAACCGCACGATCGTCTTCGAGGACAGCGTGAAGCTGAGTGTCCGCAGCAGTTCCACCGGTTCGCGCCTGCTGGTCGCGCTGGACGGGCAACGCAACCGCGAGGTCGTCAAGGGCGCAACGATCACGGTCACCATCGCCAAGCGCCGGCTCGGACTGGTGCAGCGCCGCGACTACAGCCACTTCGGGGTCATGCGCGCCAAGCTCAAGTGGAGCGGCGGGCTGACGGATAAGAAGTGAGCTGAGCGATTAGCAGCAAGCGCCAAGCGTTAAACCAGAGACGGGATTTGGAAATCCCGCCCTACAAATAAAAAACCCGGGGAGGCTTCCCGGGTTTGAGGCGGTCCAGACTGAAGCGAACGACTACTTCGTCTCCGCGGCTTTGGCCGCCTTGGCGGCCTTCTTGGCGGCGCGTTCGGCTTTCTGCGCGGCGTACTCGGCCTCGGCGTCGGCCTTCTGCTTTGTCCGCTCCTCCTTGTCCAGTTTGCCGTCCTTGTTGGCGTCGTATTTCTCGAGGTTCTCCTCGCGGGTTTCCTTCGCCCTGGCCTTGGCGCCTTCCTTGGCCGCCGCCTTCTCCGTTTCGCTGAGGGTGCCGTCCTTGTCGGCGTCATACTTCTCCTTCACCTTGGACAGGGGTTTCTCCTTCGCCTCCTCGGCGCGGAGCGTGAGCGGGACAACTAATACAACGAGCGCCAGCAAAGCCGACGCGATATGGGGTGTGCGTAGATTTTTCATTGCCCGGCCAGATTACCTTTCGGAAAAAGGCCGGGAAGCGGCGGGTTCCGCCTAAATTCAGGCGGGCAAATCAGGGTTTAACCACCAGTTGCACCCTGAGCTCAGGCTTGAAATACCGCAGGGCGAAATCCCGGATCGAGTCGAGTGTGACGGCATCAACGCGGGCATCGTACGTCCGCCAGTCGTTGACCGGCAGGCCATAGACGGAATTCAGCGCCGCCTGCATGGCGCGGGCGGAATTGGTCTGCATCCCCATGCGTTTGCCGGCCTTCAGCCGGGTCTGGCAGCGGGACAGCTCCCCGGCGGTCACCCCGCCCGCCCGGACGCGTTTGATCTCCAGGTCCAGTTCCGCGATGACCTCGGCGTAACGCTGGGGGCTGGTGCCGGCGAAGAAATAAAACATGCCGGTATCCAGGCCGACGATGCGGCTGGAGCGCACGAAGTAGGCCAGGCTCTTCTCCTCGCGGACGCGCTCGAAGAGATGGGAGGACATGCCGCTGAACAGTTCGTCGGCCACCTCGCTCACGGTGTAGTCGGTGGCGAGCACCCCCGGTCCGGGAAAGGCCTGGAAGACGATCGCCTGCTGGCGCGGCTGGATCTCGGTGAAATCGCCCGCCGCGACCGCGAGCCGGCCCCGGGCGACGGGCGCCGCGCCCTTCGGCATTTTCGCGAGGAACGCCTTCAGCTTCGGCGCGAGTTTTTTCGGATCAAAATCACCGGCGACCGCGAGCACGGTGTTGCCCGAGACGACGAGGCGCCGGTGCAGGGCCTTGAGGTCGGCGACCGCGATGGTCTGCAGGCCCGCCTCGTCACCGCCGGTCTCGATGGCAAAGGGATGCCCGGCGAAGAATTTCTCGCGGAGCTTCTTGCGGCCGACCGTGACCACGTCGTCGAGGCTCTCCTTGAGCGAGGCCAGCGAGGCCTCGCGCTCGATCTCGAGCCGGGCCGGCTTGAAGGCGGGCCGGAGCGTGGCATCGGCGATCAGTTCCAGGGCGAGGCCGGTGTCGCCGGCCAGCACCTCGGCGGCCAGCCCGAAGCTGTTGATGCCCGAAAACTCAATGAACGATCCGCCAACAGACTCGATGGCGCGGGCGACCTCCTCGGCCGAGCGGCGGGCGGTATCCTTGGCCAGCAGCCCGGCCATGAGGGCGTTGAGCCCGCGCCGGCCGGCTGGCTCGAACATCGCCCCGCCGGCAAAGGCGAGGCGCAGGTGCACGTTGGGCAGGTGGTGGTTGGGCTGGAGGAGCAGGCGTGCGCCGTTGGGCAGGGCGATTTCCTCGAAGTCGAGGGACCCTCCTGCGCCAGCGACACGGACGGCCGGGGTGGGCGCAGCGGCAGCCGGATTCGACGAAACGACGGTCAGTCGCTCCGGCACGAGGTAGGTGCGCATCACCTGCTTCAGCCTGGCCGGGGTCAGGGCGAACAGCCGCCGGAAATACTCGCGGGTGTAGTTGATGTCGCCGACGACGACCTCGGCGGACCCGAGGCGCGAGGCCTGGCCCGACATGGTCTTGCGCAGGTTGATCTCGGAGGTCACGGCCTGGCGCACAGCCTTGGCGAGGGCGGCAGCGCTGACACCCTTGGCGAGGATCCGGTCGAGCTCGCGCAGGATCGCCTGCTCGGCGGCCACGCGCTTGTCGGGATCGGCCAGGTAGGAAATGTAGAACAGGCCGCTGGTGCCGGGGCCCCACGCCATGGCGTCGATGCTGTGCACGAGCCGGGCCTTTTCGCGGATGGACTGCCAGAGGAGCGAGCTGTCGCCGTGGCCGAGCACCATGGACAGCAGGTCGAGCGCGGGGGTGTCGGGATGCGCCAGGCCGGGGATCTGCCAGCCGAGGCCGGCGCGGGAGACCTGCACATCCTCGTGCAGGTGCTGGTCGCGCCGCGAAAGCTGGGTGGTCTCGTCGGGGACCAGCACGGGGGCGAGGCGGACGCGCGGGGCCTGGCCAAAGTGCTCGGCGATCGCGGCGCGCGTGGCCGCCGGGTCGAAGTCGCCGACGATCACGAGCACGAGATTGTTGGGCACGTAGCGGGCGTGATAATAAGCCAGCAGGTCGTCGCGGGTGACGGCGGCAAAGACGTCGCGGTGCCCGATGGTGGGCTGGCGGTAGGGATGCGTGCGATACGCCGTCTCGAAGAGCGCCTGCGAAAGCCGCTGGTCGGGGTCGTCGAGGCCCATGTCGATCTCGCGCAGGATGACATCCTTCTCCTTGGCAACCTCCCCGGCCGGCAGCGTCGAGTGCAGCACGGCGTCGGCGAGCAGGTCGATGGCCACGGCGGTGTGGTTGGATGGCACGTCGATGTAATAGACGGTGCGATCGAAGGTCGTATAAGCGTTGATGTAGCCGCCATGGGCCTGGACCGTGGCGGAAATCTCGCGGCCCGCGCGCCGCGTGGTGCCCTTGAAGAGCATGTGCTCGAGGTAATGCGACAGGCCCGCGCCGAGGTGCGCGCCCTCGTGGATGCTGCCGGTCTTCACCCAGACCTGCACGGAGCTCACGGGCGCGGCGGAATCGGGCTTGAGCAGGACGGTCAGGCCGTTGGGCAGCGTGTAGCGTTCAAGGGAATCGCGCCAGAGACGCTCGAGCAGGGCGAGGTCGCGCGAAGGGACGGAAGATGATTTGGGCATTGCGCGGAAAGCGAATCAGGCCCGACCCGGGGTGCCCCGACCCCGGCGGGTGGCGGCCGGCAGGAAGGGTTTCACGAAGGCCTCCTCAAAATCGTAGATATCGGCGAAATCCTCGCGACGGTCGCTCTCCGTTTTGCTGAAGACATTATACTCGATGAGATTGAAAACGATGTCGCCGAAATCGGAGCAGCGGCGGATGCCCCAGGTGTTCAGCACGGTCTTGGTGAGCGGGCCATACTGCTCGAGGGCGTAATCCTTGGTGCCATGCAACAGCTCGGCGCCGGTGACATGCTGCGATTTGCCGGTGCGCTCCGGTTGCTTGCGTTTCAGCTCCTTGACCGTGTGGTCAAGCGCCTGACGGACAAAATCATAGGCCTTGCGGTCGAAACGGGAGTCTTCTTTGCAAATCAGGCCGACGATTTCTGAAAATTCGAGGTCTTGCATGTAAAAGTAGCGTCCTAGCTAGCACAGCAGTCCGCGGGCCGCAACCTCGCAGCCGACCGGCCCGCAGCCCGGGGGTTTTACGTCCGCCGCGAGCGTGTCATTTGGGTAAACTTCAACTCGCATTCCCCTTAATTTGGTCCATACACAAGCTGCGATGATCGCAGCGACCCAGTCGAATCACCCCCTCGCCACGGTGTCCGGGCCCCGCACAACCGTAACGGCCCTGGGTGAGGCTTGCAGCCGGATCCGCACCGCCGGAATGCGCGTGACCAAGCCGCGAGTCGCGCTGGTTGAGAACCTGCTCAAGCTGGATGGTCCGGCCAGCATCGAACGCATCCACCAACTGGTGGGAAGCAAGTCGTGTGACCTCGTGACCATCTACCGCTGCCTGGCCGCCTTCGAAGACCTCGGTCTGGTGCGCCGCAGCTATCTGCACAACGGCACGTGTCTCTACGAGCACACCATCGGCATCGCCCGCCATTACCACATTATCTGCAAGACCTGCGGCAAGACCGACCACGTGGACTACAACCTCCCCGACGGGGTGGAGCAGAGACTGCAGGACAAGGGCTACGCGCAGATCAGCCACGTGGTGGAGTTTTTCGGCGTGTGCCAGCAATGCAAGCAGGCGGCCAGGTCCGTGCGCGGCACCCCGGCCGCGGTCTCCACCGACCTCTGACCGGCGGGCTAGTCGCGGCGCAGCGGCTGGGCCGCCCTCACCCACTCCGCCACCGGCACGCCGCCCTCGAGGTGCTCGCGACGGATGCGATCAAATCGCTCGGGAGTCACCTGAGAATACCAGACGCCGTCCGGATAGACGACCAGCCACGGCCCCTCGCTGCATTTCCGCAGGCAGGCCGCCTTGGTCCGCATCGCCGGGACGCCGTGCGTCTTGAGCGAAGCCTTCAGGTGCTCCCATGTCGCGAGCCCTTCGTCCGTCGAGCAACAGTCGGGTCCGGTGCACAGGAAAAGGTGGTGCCGGGCCGTGGGCAGGCCGATCTCGTCAAAGGATTTCTGATTTTTCGTCACAGAGATCACGGAGAACCACGGCGGACACCGAGCAAGATCTCGGTGCTCTCATTTCTCCTCTGTGCTCTCTGTGTCAAATTCCTCAAGTCTTGAGAGCCGCGCGATAATTCGCCCCGGCCTGCGTCCAGTTGAGCACGTTCCAGTAGGCCGCCACATATTCCGCGCGACGGTTCTGGTAGTGCAGGTAGTAGGCGTGTTCCCAGACGTCGAGGCCGATGATGGGTGTCAGGCCCTCGGACAACGGGGAATCCTGGTTGGCGGTCGAGTGGATGACCAGTTTGCCGTCCGGCTTGGCGCTCAGCCAGGCCCAGCCACTGCCGAACCGTTTCATCGCCGCGTCGGCGAACTGTTTTTTGAAATCGTCCATCGAGCCAAAGGCCGCCGTGAGGGCCGCGTCAAACGGGGCGGACACCGCGGCGCCGCCCGGCGCGATGACCTGCCAGAAAAACGCATGGTTCACATGACCACCGGCGTTGTTGCGGATGCCGGGGCGGATCGCCTCGGGCACATCCGCCAGGTTGCGCACCAAGGCCGCGGGTCCGCGCGCCAGCAGATCGGGGTGCCCCTTGAGGAGGTTCTTCGCATTGGTGATGTAAGCCTGATGGTGCTTCGTGTGGTGAATCTCCATCGTCCGGGCATCGAGGTGCGGTTCAAGGGCGCCATAGGCGAAGGGCAGCGCGGGCAATTCCCAGCCGAGGACAGCCGGGGCGGTTTCGGAGGCGGCAGCGTGATTCAACCCGAGACCGGTGGCGGCCACCGCGGTGCCGAGTATCTTCAGTGCTTCGCGCCGGGACAGGGACACGGGATCGCTGGGAGTCATGCCCGGACAATGACCAGTTGGGTCCATGGTGCAAGGCCGGGCACGGCGACGCGGCCTGCCGAAGGGCTTGTATTATCAGGCCGACGCGGCTAACAAATTTCCATGCTGATCTTCCGGCGGATATTCAACTTCGAGCAGGACAAGGTCGAACAACTGGAGAAGCGGCTCAACCTGCGTTATGCCCTCGGGCCGGACTTTCCGCTCCAGGCGACCCTGCAGTACTCGGGCCGGGACTATTTCCCGAAACTCATTGATATATCCAGCAATGGCGTCGGCGTGCTGGTCCCACCCGGGACCGCCCTGGCCGCCGGCTACCATCTCCGCCTGGTTCTCGGGCTCGGCCCGCACCGGTTGGAAATCGATGCGCGCATCGCCCACCTGAATGTCCGGGACAATGGCATCTACCTCGGCCTTGGGCTGGTCTTCGTTGATTTCGAGGTGCAGAAGTCCTTCATGCAGCTGATGCAACCGGTCGTCATCGGCCAGTCGCTCCAGCTGATGCCGGCGCAGCGCGTCATCCAGAACGAGCCCATGTTCATCAAGCACGCCTACTTCGGCGAACCCGATTCCCTGCTCACCGTGCGGGCGGAGAAGACCCCCGGCCAGCCGCTGCACAGCTTTGATTTCCGGATGTATGATTACTACTGCCAGGGCGTCATGCAGAAGGGACAGACGAATGCCTACCCGCTGGAGTCCATGGACCCGTACGGCGCCAAGCAGACCAATCCGGTCTTTGAAACCTCGGGCGGCTTGAACGACGAAATCCACCAACTCTTCCGCTGGGTCGTGCCGAACCTCTCCAGCGCGATCCCGGACAACGTGCGCGAATTCCTGCGGAAATTCGCCGCTAACGTCTAACCGAGCTGCCGGCGGACAATCTCGTCCACGAGCCGGGGGTTGGCCTTGCCCGCGGAGGCTTTCATCACCGCGCCCTTGATGGCGTTGAGCGCCTTCTCGTTGCCGGTCCTGAAACCTTCGGCGGCCTTGGGATTGGCGGCGATGGCGGCGGCGACCCACGTTTCCAATTCGCCGGTATCGGTGGACTGCTTCAGGCCCTGACGCTCGACGAGGGTGTCCGGCAGTTCGCCCGACTGGAACATGGTGACGAAGACTTCCTTGGCGAGGGAGTTGGAGATGACCCCCGACTCCACCAGCTTCACGAGCCCGGCGATGTGCGCGGGCTGGATCCGGGATTCGGCGACGTTGAGTTTCGCGGCGGCCAGTTCGCGCAACAGATCGTTGGCGATCCAGTTGCCGGCGGCCTGGGGTGCGGCGCCCAGCCGGGCCGTCGCCTCGAAGTAACCGGCCAGCTCCCGGTCAGGCACGAGTACGGACGTGATCGTGTAGGGCAGATGGTAATCCGCCATGAAACGCCGCTGCCGGTCAAAATGGTGCTCGGGCACGGTGGCCCGGATGGCGGTCTTCCACGCCTCATCCACCTTCACGGGCATGAGATCGGGATCGGGAAAGTAGCGGTAGTCGTGCGCCATCTCCTTGGAGCGGAGCGACTGCGAGGTGCCGGTCTGGCCGTCAAAATCACGGGTTTCCTGCACGATGGTGCCGCCGCTCTCGATGACATCCACCTGGCGCCGCGCCTCGATCTCGACGACCTGCTGGATGTAGCGGACCGAATTGACGTTTTTCGTCTCGGTGCGCGTGCCGAACGCTTCGCCAGGCTTGCGGACGCTAACGTTGACGTCGGCGCGCATCGAGCCCTGTTCCATATTGCCGTCGCAACTGCCGATGTAGCGGACGATCTGGCGCAGCTTGCGGACATATTCGCCCG
>JANMTJ010000028.1:0-2951 GCA_031390295.1 Oleiharenicola sp. | reverse complement strand
CCACGACCAAGGCCGAGGCCGAGCGGCGCCAGCTGGAATTGTTGCATACCATGGGGGCGGAGTTCGTCGTGCTGGCCCGTTATATGCAGGTGCTGACCGCGGATTTCCTCCAGAATTGCCGTTTGCCGGTGATCAACATCCATCATTCGTTCCTGCCCGCCTTCGCCGGGGGCAAGCCCTATCATCAGGCCCACGAACGCGGGGTGAAGCTCATCGGGGCCACGGCGCACTACGCCACGGCCGTGCTCGATGATGGCCCGATCATCCAGCAGGATGTGGTGCGCGTGACGCACCGCCACGGGGTGGACGATCTGGTGCGCAAGGGTCGCGATCTGGAGAAACTCGTGCTGGCCCAGGCACTCCGCTGGCATCTGGAAAACCGTATCCTCGTCTACGGCAACAAAACCGTCGTATTTGACTGATCGCGGGGGCGCTGGGAGGGCAAAGGGACGGGTCACCGCCTTTTTCCTTGAGGCAACCCCGGGGCTTTCGCAGTCTGCCCGGCTCCATGACCACCATCCCCCCTGCTGAAAACCAGTCCCAGGCCAAGCCCGCAGCCGTTATTGAGCCCGGATTTGAAATGGCCGCCCACGCTTTCTGGGAAAAGAACCGCAGTTTCATTTTCCTGGTATGCGCCGCCGCCCTGCTGGTCATCATCGGTCGCGAAGGCTGGCAGTATTACACCGCCCAGCATGAGAAGAGCGTGCGCCATGAGTACGCCAAGGTCGCCGATCGTCCGGAACAGCTGGCTGTTTTTGCCGCCGCCAATACCGACCATGTCCTCGCCGGGGTCGCTTATCTGCGCCTCGCCGACACGAAATATGCAGCTAATGATTTCCGGTCGGCCGGGGAAAACTACACCAAAGCCTCGGCCAGCCTGAAGAACCCCGCCTTGCTGGGTCGCGCCAGGCTCGGCGCCGCGATGAGCCAGCTCAACAGCGGCGACAAGGCCGGCGGGGAGGCCGCGCTCAAGACCATTGGGGCTGATGCAACCCTGCCCAAGAATGTCCGGGCGGAAGCGATGTATCATCTGGCCACCCTGGCCTACGATGCGGGCAATGCGGCGGAAGTCAGCCGGCTGGTCAGCGAAGTGGGCAAGATCGATCTTGCGGGCATGTGGGCCCAGCGTGCCACGGCTTTGCTGACGATCAAACCCTGAGCATGATGGGCTGTAAGGGGTCCGTGGCCCAAGCCATGGCTGCGGAAAATGGTCGGGGCGATAGGATTCGAACCTACGACCTCCTGGTCCCAAACCAGGCGCTCTACCAGACTAAGCTACACCCCGTTAACCGGCAGCCATGGGACTCGCCCGTCCCCGCACTGTCAATATCCTCATCGGTTTACTTTCCCAAGGTCAGATCGAGCCATTGTCGGCCTTGACCGGACTTCAGAAATTTCTCCCGTTCCCTTGCAGTCAAATAGGTTGGGTACTCCTCGGTGAGAACCAGTTCAAATTCTCCGACACCCTGACTTCCCTTGCTGGCATTTCGGCGGTGTTCCGCAAGTCGTCGCGTAAGATCATTGGTAATGCCGACGTAGCGTTTACGGTTCCTCAAACCGCGCAAAACATAGAGCGTGATGGTCGCTAATTGCACGAAAGTTGACCCGATATGAACTACCAGCCCGCCGCAGGCGGGTGAAACTAAGCTAGCCCGCCTATGGCGGGCTACACCCCGACGACAGACTGTAAATGGGAGGGGTGGCACCGGGAGTGTCAATGTTCCTATGGGGCAAGGTCACTTGATTCTTCCCGCCCGGCCACGCCTCCGTGATCCTGTTAGTCCATGACCTAGCGTGCGATCTGCGACGCAGCTAGAGGTGTAGAAAGCCAAAAAATGCTTCTTGCCTCACCGAAATACCGGCCCTAAACACTCTTCTTCAACCTCTTAAAAAATGGATACTCTTTCCCGTGACAGCAACAGCTCCGGCAGCGTCCTCCCCCTCGTGGGTGTGATCGCAGGGGCCCTCGGCCTGATCCTTTCGATCGTGGCTCTCGTAAAACTTTCCACGCTCCAAAAGACTGTGGCTGCGCATGATGCCGAAATCCCGCGTATCGCGAGTGTCGAGGGTGAGCTGCGTGCCGCCACCGCCAAGTCCGAGAGCGACATGAAGGGTCTGCGCGAAGGCGTCCAAAACGCGCTGAATCAGGTCGGAGAACAGCTCGGCGCGATCAACGCCAAGCTCGTCAAGATTGAAGAGGCGCAGAAGGCCAAGCCGGTCGCCGGCAAGCCGGGCGCGGCCCCCACCGGCGTGCTCAACGCCGACGGCACCTACTCCATCGCCCCCGGTGACACGCTTGCCAAAATCGCGCGCAAGTTCGCCGTCAAGCTGGACGCCATCGAGGCGGAAAATCCCGGTCTTGATCCCGCCCGCCTCAAGGTCGGCCAGAAGATCCGCATCCCGAAGAAGTAACTTCCGGAAATAGCAGCCCGATGCCTCCCAGACCTTGAGTCGCGGAGGCATTTTTTTTGCCATGACCAAGATTCCCAAGCCGCCCCAACGCTGGCAGCATTTGCGCGACGAGCCGCACGCCACCACGCGGATCTTCGAGGTGGTGAGGGCGATTTACCAGCATCCGCATCGGGAGAAGGCCCAGGATTTTTTTGTCATCAACGCCCCCGATTGGGTGAATGTGATCGCGCTGACGCCGGATCATCACCTCGTGCTGGTCCGCCAATTTCGCTATGGCATCAATGATTTTTCCCTGGAGATCCCGGGCGGCGTGATCGACGCCGGCGAGGATCCGGTGGTCGCGGGTGTGCGGGAATTGCGCGAGGAATCGGGTTATGTCGGCAACGCGGCGAGACTGTTGGGGACGGTGCATCCCAATCCGGCCATGCAAAGCAACCGTTGTCATCTGGTACTCGTGGAAAACGTCCGCCGCGGGGCGGATCTCGACTGGGATCCGGACGAGGAATTTGAAATAATGACCAAGCCGGTCGAGGAAATCT
>JANMTJ010000027.1:0-6917 GCA_031390295.1 Oleiharenicola sp. | reverse complement strand
GCCGGGGCGCTGGTCTCGCTGCCGCTCGGCAAGCGCAAACTGCGCCGCCGCTGGGGCGTGGCCTATCTGCGCGGCCGGCGACTGTCGCTCGGCGAGGAGACGCTTGTCGGACTATGCAAGAGTGTGACCGCCGAGTTCGCCCGGTTCAGCCACGCGGCGGCATGAAAAGCCCGCGCTGATTTGCGCGGGCTGATGGTATGGCGCCAGCCACGCCTTACGACTGGACTACGATCTTCACGCTCTCCAAGGCCACGCGGCTGATGGGGACGCTCTTCTCGCCACCCGGCTGGGTCGGGACGTTGGCGAGCTGCTCCAGCACCTCGTCGCCCTTGATGAGCTGGCCGAAGGCGGTGTATTGGTTGTCGAGAAACTTGGCGACGCCATGGCAGAGGAAGAACTGAGAGCCGGCCGAGTCGGGGTGGGCGGAGCGGGCCATGGAGATGACGCCGCGCACGTGGGCCTTGGCGTTGAACTCGGCCTTGATCTTGTAGCCGGGACCGCCGGTGCCGGGCTGGCCGGTCTCGCCCGCCTTGGTGTTGGGGCAGCCACCCTGGACCATGAAGCCCTTGATGATGCGGTGGAAGGCCGTGCCGTCATAAAACCCCTCGCGGGCGAGTTTCTTGAAATTTTCAACCGTCTTGGGCGCGACGTCGGGCCAGAAGGAGATGGTCAGGTCGCCATAGCTGGTTTTCAGCACGGCGACTTCGGTGGTGGGGGTGGGATTGCTCATGTAAAAGAAACCAAAAAGCCGGTCGCGCGCCGGGTCGCAAGAACCAAATGGACACGGCGGGCCGCGGTTGCCTCACTCGCGCGGTGCGTTTCAGCAAAGTCACCCTGCAGGATTTCCGCAATCTGCCGCTGGCCGAGGTCGAACTCGCTGGCCGGAGGACGTTTCTGGGCGGGGCCAACGCCCAGGGTAAGACCAATTTCCTCGAGGCCCTCGGCTATGTGACGGCGCTGCGTTCGTTCCGCGGCGCGGAGACGCGGGCCCTGATCGGGCTGGGCCAGCCGCAGGCGGGCATGGCCTTCAGTCTCGAGCACGAGCGCTTTGGCGCGAGCCAGGTGACGATCATCCTCAAGCCCGAGGGCCGGGAGGTGCAATGGGAGCACGGGAAGGTGACCAAGCTGGCCGACTTCATCGGCCGGTTTCCCACGGTGGCGTTCTCGTCGCACGACAACCAGTTTTTGCGCGGCGCGCCCTCGTTGCGGCGGCGCTGGCTCGACCTGACGCTCGCGGCGATGGCCCCGACCTACCTGCTGGCCCTGCAATCCTACACGCGGGCCGTGGCCGAACGGAACATCCTGCTCAAGCAGGGCGGCCGCGATGTGGGGGCGATCGAGGCGTTTGAGCATGAGCTGGCGATCCACGCCGCCTTCCTCGTGGCCGCGCGCGCAGCGGGCGTGACCGCGCTGGGCGGGATGTTTCACGCGGCGCATGCCCGGCTGGTGCCGGAGGGCGAAACCGCGGGCCTCGTCTATGCGCCCGACACGGGTGCCGTCACGCCGCAGGATCATGCCGCCCTGCAGGCGAAGAACCGGCCGCGCGACACCCTGCTGAAATCCACGGAGCGCGGGCCGCACCGCGACGACCTGGAACTGGTGCTCAACGGCCGGCCGGCGCGGCAATTCGCCTCGGAGGGACAGCAGCGCTGCCTCGTCATCGCCCTGCGGCTGGCCCAGGCGGCCTGGTTCAAGGCGCAGGGCGGGATCACCCCCGTGCTGTTGTGCGACGATGTGCTCGGTGAACTCGATCCGTCGCGCCGCGCCCGCTTCTGGGCCTCGCTCGACCATGATCCGCAGGTCATCGCCACGGGTACCGTCCCACCCGAGGGCGGCGATTGGCAGTTGTTTATGATGGAGCAAGGTGCGGTGCGGGCGGAGGTGCAGCCATGAGCTTTGAACCCTGGCAATGGGTGCTGCTGGTCGTGGCGGCGGTGTTTTTCGGCTTCTCGAAGACGGGGATCCCCGGGATTTCCATCCTCTCGGTCGGCATCCTCGCGAACCTGATGCCCGCGAGGCAGGCGACCGGCGTGGTGCTGCCGATGCTGATCTTTGCGGATATCTTCGCCTTCATCGTCTACCGGAAAAACCTGGAATGGAAGCGCGTGGGCCGGTTGCTGCCCTGGGCGCTCGGCGGCCTCGTGCTGGGCTGGCTGGCCCTCGGGCACAGCAGCAACCAGCAGACCGCGCGGCTGATCGGCGCGATCATCGCGCTGATGCTGGGACTGCACGTCTGGCGGCGCTGGAAGAATCCCGACGCGGCGGCGGAGCACGCCCCCGCGTGGTTCGGACCTCTCATGGGCCTGTTTGCCGGTGTCACCACGATGATCGCCAACGCGGCCGGGCCGGTCATGAGCCTTTACCTGTTGGCGATGCGGCTGCCGAAGCTGGAGTTCCTCGGCACGGGCGCGGCGTTTTTTCTGCTCATCAACTGGATCAAGGTCCCCTTCATCGCTCAGCTCGGCCTGATCAACCAGGCCAGCCTCACCCTCAACCTCTGGCTGCTGCCCGCAGTGGCGCTGGGGGCGCTGCTCGGCCGGCCGGTGGTGGAACGGGTCAACCAGCGGGTGTTTGAAAACACGGTGCTGGCGCTGACGGCGGTCGCGGCGGCGAAACTGCTGGTGTTTTAGGTGTTGGAGAGAACGAGAAAGAGTAAGAGAACGAGAACGATGGCTCGACAATCCGTCAGACAAATGTGGAAGGCGAAGCTGGCAGGCCGGCTCGTGTCCCCGGCCTCCGCGGCGCCGCCCGCGGGCCGGCGCGTGGCGTACGCGGGCCGGGTACTGGGCATTGATCCCAGCCTGCGCGGGACGGGTCTGGCGCTGCTCGAGTTCGTCCCCGGCCGCGAGCCGGTGCTGCTGCGCTGCCAGACCGTGCGGGTCGCGACGAAGCACGCGATGCCGCACTGCCTTGCCGAGATCCACCGGGCGGTGGCGGCGTTCGTGGCGGACTTCGACCCGCGGCATGTGGCGCTGGAGCAGACGATCTACGTGCAGAACTTCCAGACGGCGCAGATCCTCGGCGCGGCGCGCGGGGCCGCGATCACGGCGGCGGCGCTGCAGCAGAAGGAGATTTTCGAGTACGCCCCGTTGCGCGTGAAGCAGGCCGTGACCGGCCTGGGCCGGGCGAGCAAGGAGCAGATGGCGCGCACGGTGATGGCGATGCTGGGGCATGGCCGCGCGCTGGCGTTTGACGAGGCGGACGCCGCCGGCGTGGCGCTGTGCCACGCCTTCACCTGGCGCGGGTGAGGGGCTGATTCGCAGGGTTGGTGTGGGTGGGGCACCCCGCCCACAAAATCACTTGAGCCATGCGTTGCCAACTCGCGCACGGACGGACAGCCTTGAAAACCATGAACGACACGACGGCGCCGTTTGCCCAGCAGGTGATGAGGTTCCGGCCGCGCTTGATTGAAGCGCTGCGGGACTATTCGCGCGAAAAGTTCTTCGCGGACCTCGGCGCGGGGCTGACGGTCGGCATCGTCGCGCTCTCCCTTTGCATCGGCCTGGGCATCGCGTCGGGGGTCACCCCGCAGGCGGGACTTTACGCGGGCATCATCGGCGGGTTCCTTGTCTCGGCGCTGGGCGGCTCCCGGGTGCAGATCGGCGGCCCGGCCGGGGCGTTCGTGGGCCTGATCGCGCTCATGGTGGCACAATACGGCCTGGCCGACCTGCTGCTCTGCACGATGATGGCGGGGGTGATCCTGTTCGTGATGGGGGCCCTGCGCTTGGGCAGCCTGATCAAGTTCGTCCCGCACCCGGTGACGGTCGGGTTCACCTGCGGCATCGCGATCACCATCCTGTCCACCCAGATCCGTGCACTGCTGGGATTGGATCTGGGCGGGGCCGAACCGGCCGAGTTCCTGCCCAAGCTGGCCGCGCTGTCGGCGGCCCTGCCCACGATGCGCTGGCCGACCGTGCTCATCGCGGGGCTCTCGCTGGCGATCATCCTGCTGTGGCCCAAGCGCTGGAGCCGCGTGCCCGGCTCGATCGTCGCGGTCGTCGTGGCCACGGTGCTGGTGGCGATTTTCAAGCTGCCCGTGGAGACCATCGGCAGCAAATACGGCGGCATCCCACAGGGCTGGCCGGCCTTTCTTTTGCCGACGATGGACCTGGGACACCTCAGCAGCCTGATCCGGCCGGCGTTCACCATCGCCCTGCTCGGGGCCATCGAGTCGCTGCTCGCCGCGGTCGTGGCCGACGGCCTGATCGACGACCGGCATGACTCCAACCAGGAACTGATGGCGCAGGGTGCGGCGAACTTCGTGGTGCCGTTTTTCGGCGGCCTGCCGGTGACGGGGGTCCTGGCCCGCACGGCGACCAACATCCGCTGCGGGGCGCGCACGCCGGTGGCCGGCCTCGTTCATGCGGCCTTTCTCCTCGTGGTGCTGCTGGTGGCGGCGCCACTGGCGAGTGGCGTGCCGCTGGCCTCGCTCGCCGCCGTGCTCGCGGTGGTGGCCATCCGCATGGGCGAGTGGGCGGAATTTCCCCTGCTGCGCCGGAAGCCCCGCGGTGACGCGGCGGTGTTCCTCACCACCTTCGGCCTGACCGTGCTGTTCGACCTGACGGTGGCGGTGGAGGTCGGCATGGTCCTGGCGGCCGTGTCCTTCATCAAACGGGTGGCCGACACGACCAAGATCCACGCGATGACGGGGGAGGAAGCGGCGGCGGGCGGGCAGGGGCATGAACCGGTGGCCAACGTGCCATCTGGGGTGATGATCTACCGCGTGTTCGGCGCGCTGCTGTTCGGTTCGGCCGAGAAGCTGGAGAGCATCATCCGGCGTTCGGGCGGCGACACGCGGGTGATCATCCTGCACATGGCGGCGGTGACCGCCATGGACGCCACGGCGCTCAACCGGGTGGAAAACCTGAACACCAAGCTGACGCGACATGGCAAGCACCTCGTGTTGAGCGGTCCGCACACCCAGCCCTATTTCATGATGGAGAAGGCCGGCTTCTTCGACGAACTTAACCGTGACAACGTCTGCGGCGACCTGGAGTCGGCCGTCGCCCGGGCCCGCATTCTGCTCGCCACGCCTGCCGCCAAGCCCGGTCACGGTCATGCAGAGCACGCTTGAACTGGGGTCTGAAAAATACGTTCATACCCCTGATTCCCTCTGCAACGATGAATGTCACCAACCCAGCGCAAAAACCCGCCCAGGCTGATCTGGGGGTCCTGCTGAACCAGGCGGTCCTCCTGCTGAGCCCGGAGCTCCGCGTGGCCAAGCTGTCCACCGACCGGGTGGCCCTCAAGTACCAGCCGGGCCGGCGGTATCTGGTCGTCACCTCGCACCAGTGGAACCTGCTGCAGGAGTTCAAGGGCCAGCCGCGCACCGTCACGGACGTCTTGTGCGGGCTGATCGGATCGGAGCGCTGTCCCTCGCTGCGCGAACTTTATGAACTGGTGGTGAAGGCCGCCCAGGTCGGCATCCTCCAGACCGCGACCTGGCCGCTACCGGCCGCGGAAGCGCCGGTGAACTGGAAGTTGCGCGTGCAGGGTGCCGTGATGCCCTGGCTCGCGGGGCTGTCGGTGGTGGCGGCGGTGGTCTGCCTGGTGTTGCGTCCCGCCCAGTTTCCCGGACAGCCCGCGTGGCTGCTGCTCGGCTGGCTGGCCGTGTCCGTGGCGGCCAGCCTCGGCACCGTGCTGGCCGCGGGGGTTATCCGCGCCGCGGGCGGCGACATCTACCACGTGCGCTTCGACTGGAAAACCCCGGTGCCGCGCCTGCGCGCCAAGCTGGGGGATGCGTTGCTGGGCGGCCGCCCCGTGGAGGCGCACGCCGCGCTGGCCCGCATCGCGCCGCATTTCCTGCTGCTGGCGGCCGCGGCCTGGTGGCTGCCGGGCCTGGTCTGGCCGTTGCTGGTCAGCGCGCTGCTCGTGCTGCTCCCGCTCTGGCGGTCACCCCTCCGCGACCTGCTCGGGGCGCTTTACCGCGACCCCCAGCTGACCACGGCGTTCAATGTGTTCGTGGCGCGCGACCGCCTGTTCCGGCTGCTGACGGCAGCCCGGCGGCAGTATGCGGACCGCAAGTATCTGTTGGTTTGCGCCGTCGCGACGGTGGGCTGGCTCGCGCTGGTGCTGGTGACCGGCGGTCTGCTGCTCTACTCAAATACCCTCGGGCTGGTTGAGCGGTTCCAGGCGTCGGGCGGCGCCCGCTATACGGCCCTGGCCCTGCTGGTGCTCGGCGGCGCCGTCGTGCTGGGGGCGGCGGGTTTCACGGCCTGGTGCATCTTGAGCCACCTGCGGGCGAAATGGCGCGAGCGGACCGAACACCAGCTGCGGCCGGCCGCCGTGCTCGTGTCGGCGCAAACCATCGCCGAATGGCTGGGCCGCACGGTGATGTTCCGCGACCTGCCGGCGGAGGAACTCACCGCGGTGGCGGCGGCGGTCAAGCCGGAGGAGCACAAGAAGGGGAGCTTCGTGGTGCGCGAGGGCGAGGCGGGCGAACGGCTCTACATCGTGCTGTCGGGCCGGCTCGAGGTGCGGCGGGACTATGCGCCGGGTCAGTCGGAACCCGTGGCGGAGATGGGCGAGGGCGACGTGTTCGGCGAGATCGCCCTGCTGCAGGGCGGACCGCGCACCCGCTCGGTCCGCAGCCTGGAGCGGAGCGTGCTGCTGGCGCTGGACAAGGCGGACTTCGAGCGGCTGGTGCTGTCGAAGCTGTCGCGGCAGGCCGTGGCCGATGCCGTGCAGAAGGTGGGCTTCCTGCAGCACACCGAGCTGACCCGCAACTGGAGCCATGCCACGATGGCGGCGTTCGCCCGGCGCGCGCAGATCCTGGAGGCGCCGGAGGGCGCGGTGATCCTGGAGCTGGGCAAGGCCAACCTGAATTTCTACATGGTGCACCGCGGCGAGCTGTCCGTGCGGATCAAGGACCAGGAGCTGCGCCGGTTGAAGACGGGCGACAGCTTCGGCGAGGTCAG
>JANMTJ010000719.1:0-1820 GCA_031390295.1 Oleiharenicola sp. | reverse complement strand
CATCAAGGTGGATGTCACCAACGGGTCCTGAAGCCCACCCGCCTGTGCGCTATCCGTGTGCATTAATCCGCCGGCTGTTTCTCTGTCTCGGCGGCATGCTGGCCTTACGCGCACTCGCCGCCCCGGTTGAATTCAACCTGCCCGCCCAATCCGGTGCCGCGGCCCTGCTGGCCTTCTCGCAGCAGGCCCGGGTGGAAGTGCTGTTCTCGCACGATGATTTGAAATCCGTGACCACCGGTCCGGTGGTCGACACCTGTGAACCGGAAGAAGCCCTCAGCCGCCTGCTGAAAAACACCGGTTTCGCCGCACGACGCAATCTGCGCGGCAAATTCGTCGTCACGCGCACGACCCGGCCCACCGGTTCAATCGAGGGCCACATTCTGAATCCCGACGGCGGCCCCGCTCCCGGCATCACCGTCGCCCTTGCGGCCACCCGGCTCAAGGCGGTGACGGACAAAACAGGCGGCTTTGTCCTGCCCGCCGTGCCCGCGGGCACCTATCGACTGGTCGCCGGCACCACCGGCTACCATCTGCTCGAGCAATCCGGGGTGGTCGTCGAAGCGGGCCACCCGCGGGTCCTCGGCCCGCTCACGTTGCAGACCGCAAACGAGGTCACGGAACTCGAGCCCTACCTCGTCACGGACCGGAATGACCGTCTGCTCATCGGCGAGGGAGTCGGGGCCGCTCCGCGCCGGGCGGCCGGCAACCTCGACCTTCCGCGCACCGTGGACAACGCCCTGCCGTTCACCATCTTCACCCGCGAGCAGATTACCCGCAGCGGCGTGGTGCAGCTCAACGAATTTTTCCAGCGCGAGCTGCTGGAGGCCACGACGGCCCGGCCGCCCGAGCAGAGCGGCAGCGATCCCAGTTACCGCGCCGGCAGTTCCAACCTCCGGATGCGCGGCTACGAAGCCGACGAAACCGTCGTTCTCGTCAACGGCCGCCGCCTGCCCGAGACCATCACGGAGGCGACCGGCCAGCTCGGCGCGCCGGATGTGAACCTGATTCCCCTCGCGCTCGTGCAGCAGATCGAGGTGCTGCCCACCTCGGCCTCCGCCCTCTACAGCGGCAATGCCGTGGGCGGCGTCATCAACATCGTGCTTCGGCCCGACGCTGACGGCACCGAGGTGCGCACCACCTACACCAACGCCTTGGGCGGATTCGACGCGCCGCAGTCCTCCCTCTCCTTCCAGCACGGCCGCACCTTGCTTGACGGCAGGTTGCGGCTCCGGCTCAACGCCACCTTCACCCGAACCACCCCCGTCGTCGAGTCCGAGCTGGGCTACCAGCAGGCCCGGCTTGCCACCACCCCCGGCGGACTCCTGCCTCGCGCCACGCCGAATATCGAGAGCGCCAGCCTCGATCCACTCTTCGGACCGGGCACGTCCTTCTTCACCTCGGTCGCGCCGGGCGCGGACGGCACCGGCGGGCTCGCCGCCTTCAACGCGCGGCAGGGCGTGCGCAGCAACACCCTCTTTGACTCACCGGGCGGGCTCGCCGCCTCCCTCAACAGCCGGGATTATCCCTACGGCCGCCAGCAGCGACGCAGCTCGTATTACGGCTCGGCGGTCTATGATCTTCTCCCGTGGCTCCAACTCGGGCTCGACGCCGGCTATTCGCGTAATGTCGTTCACCGCGGCTACGATGTCTTCACCGGCAACCTCTCACTGGCCGCCGGCTCCCCGCTTAATCCCTTCACGCAGGAAATCGCCGTCGCCCTGCATGAAACCACGCCCCGGCTCGGCCAGAACTACAACGAGGCCCGGCTTGACTCTTACTCCTTGGTGGCGGGTGCCCTGCTGAAACTGCCCGCCGACTGG
>JANMTJ010000712.1:0-7277 GCA_031390295.1 Oleiharenicola sp. | reverse complement strand
CCGGCCTTTTCCGCCGAGGAGTTCGCCAAGCTCAAGAAGCAGGTTGCCGGCCTCATGAAGCGCTCGCTCGAGGACACCGACTTCCGCGCCAACGCCTCCTACGTCCGCGCCGTCTATCCCCTCGGCCACCCGAACCGCGAGGCCTCGCCCGAGGAATACCTCGCCGCGGTGGAGAAGGCCACGCTCGAGGAGGTGAAGGCCTTCCACCAGGCGTTCTACGGCCCCGCCGCGATGCGCCTCGTGGTCGTCGGCGACGTGGAGCCCGCCGCCGTTTCCGCCGAGCTCGGCAAGGTGTTCGCCGGCTGGACCGGCGGCTCCGCCCAGGCCCGCCCGGCCCGCGCCGGCCACGTCGACGCCGCCCGCGAGCAGGATGTCTTCATGGCCGACAAAACCAACGTCACCCTCATGTGGGGCCAGGCCACGCAGCTCCGCTACGGCGAGCCCGACGCCCTCGCCCTGCGCGTCGGCACCGCGGCCTTCGGCAGCGGCTTCACCGGCCGCCTCATGGCCAACGTCCGCGACAAAGAAGGCCTCACCTACGGCATCGGCTCGTTCATCTCGAACGACACCTACACCGACGGCGACTGGCGCATCCAGGCCAACTTCTCCCCCGACCTCCTCGGCAAGGGCATCGCCTCCACCAAGCGCCAGCTGACCGAGTGGCACGAGAAGGGCATCACCGCCCACGAGCTCACCAGCAACAAAGGCAAGTTCGTCGGCAGCTACAAGCTCGGCCTCTCCACCACCACCGGCATGGCCACCACGGTGCTCGCCACCCTGAACCGCGACCTCCCCCTCACCTTCATCGACGAGTTCGGCGGCCGGATCAACGCCCTCACCCTCGACCAGGTCAACGGCGCCATCAAGAAGCACCTCAACCCCGGGCAGATGGTCATGATCAAGGCCGGGACAATTCCGGGTGCGGTGAACAAGTAAAGCCCGCCGCGGCGCGGATCGGAGTCCGCGCCCTACCACCCCGCAACGCCCGCCATTCCGGTGGGCGTTTTTTTCGCTCCCCACCCAACCCGGGCTTGCCACGCGTCGCCGAGCTAGTGTCATAAACGGATGCCCAAATCGCTTTGTCGGATCGGTGCCCTGTTCAGTCTCCTTGTTGCCGGTGTCGTCATTCACGCCAGCGAACCCGTCGATCCGCTGCGTCTCACCAAGGACGTCGTGCCCGTGGCGCAGAGCGTCGAGCTCACCCTCGACCCGGCCAAGGACGACTTCTCCGGCCGCGTCATCATCGACCTGCTGGTCACCCAGCCCTTCACCTCGTTCCGCCTGAACGCCGAGGGTCCGTCCTTCGCGACCGCCACGCTCACCAGCTCCGACGGCGAAGTCACTGCGCTCACCGCCGTCGTGACTGACGCCAAGTTCGGCGTGGTCACCCTGACCGCCCCCAAGTCCCTCGGCATCGGCAACTACAAGCTCGCGATCGATTTCACCGCCAAATATCCGCGCGACGGCCTCGGCCTCTACAAGACCGTCAGCCGCGGCGAGCCGTATCTCTTCACCCAGTTCGAGGACAAGCATGCCCGCAAATGCTTCCCCTGCTGGGACGAACCCGAGTTCAAGATCAATTGGCAAATCACCCTCAAGGTGCCCGCCGCGCTCGAGGGTGTGACCAACGCCGCCGTGGCCTACGAGACCCGCGACGGCGACTGGAAGACCATCGTCTTCGGCCGCACGCCGCCCATGCCCAGCTACATCGTGGCCATCGCCGTCGGCGCGTTCGAATACGTGCCGGTCCCCGGCTGGACCGTGCCAGGCCGCATCATCACGCCCAAGGGCCAGTCCGCTCTCGCCGCCGAGGCCGTGCGCCTCACCCCGCCAATCATGTCCCGCCTCGAGGAGTACTTCGGCATCCCCTATCCCTACGCCAAGTACGACCAGATCGCCGTACCGGAATACGTCTACGGCGCGATGGAGAACGCCGGCCTCGTCACCTTCACCGACCGGCTTCTGCTCATGGACCCGGAGAAACCCTCCTTCAACCAGCGCCGCCGCCTCGCCGCGGTCATCGCCCACGAGGGCGCCCACATGTGGTTCGGCGACCTCGTCACCATGGCCTGGTGGGACGACCTCTGGCTCAACGAGTCCTTCGCCGACTGGATGGCCGGCCGCATCATCGAGCATCAGTTCCCCGAGTTCCGCCTCCAGCTGGCGGAAAGCCGCGAGATCAAGGGCGCCATGCGTAGCGATGCCCTGCCCTCCATCACCGCCATCCGCCGCAAGGTCACGGCCGAGTCCGACCTCGCCCAGCTGGTGGACGAGCTCACCTATAACAAGGGCAAGGGCGTGCTCAACATGGTCGAGAACTGGATCGGACCCGGAAAATTCCGGGCCGCCATGCGCGCCTATTTCCTCAAGCACCGCTGGGGTAACACCGTCAGCGACGACCTTTGGGCCGCCTTCAGCGCCACTTCCGGCGACGACATCACCGGCATGTTGTCCCCCTTCATCAACCAGCCCGGCGTGCCGCTCGTCACGCTCTCGCTCGACCCCGACGGCAGGCTCCGTCTCAAGCAGCGCCGCTTCCACAATCTCGGCGATCCCCAGCTGTACGGCCAGTGGCAGATCCCCGTCGTGCTGGCCTGGGGCAAGGGCGAGGAGGTGCACCGCGAGCGCATTTTGCTCAAGGACCTTGAGCAGGTCGTCTCTGTCCCCGGTCTCGCCGCCGCCGACTGGATCTACCCCAACGCCGCCGAGTCCGGCTACTACCGCTGGAATCTCTCCCCCGAGCTCAACGCCCGCCTCGCCCGCCAGGCCGCGGCCCTGAAGCCCATCGAGCGCGTCGGCCTGCTCGACAACACCTCGGCCCTCTTCAGCGCCGGCCTGATCGACGGCACCGACTACCTCGCCTATGTCACCGCCTTCGGCCGCGACCTCGATCCCGACGTCAACACCAGTGTCGTCACCAGCATCGGCGGCCTCGACAACACCTTCATCACGCCGGCCTCGCGCCCGGCCTACAACGCCTACCGCGCCGCCATCCTGCGCCCGATCCTCGACCGCATCGGGCTGCAACCCGTCGCCGGCGAACCGGTCTATCACGGGCCGCTGCGGACGGCGCTCTATGCCGCGCTGGGCTACGAGGCCGCCGATCCCCTCGTGATCGCCGAATGCCGCCGCCTGGCCGCGCTCTTCCTGGAGAATCCCGCCAAGGTGGACGCCGCCCTGCGGGGCACGGCGCTCTCGGTCACCGCCTACCACGGCGACGCCGTCCTGTTTGACACCCTGCGGGCCGCCTTTGCCAAGGCCCAGAACCCCATCGTGCGCTCCGCCACGCTCGGCGCCCTCGGGGACTTCCGGGATCCGGCCATCGCCACCGAGGCCCTCGCCTATTCGCTGACCCCGGCGGTCAACTCCACCGAGTTCCTCGGCATCCTGCGCAGTGTGGCCGGCCACCCCGACCTGCGGGAACTCGCCGTCAACTGGCTCATCGCCCACTACGACGCCATCGCCGCCAAGGCCCCGCCGGAATACACGGCCAGCCTGATCTCCATCGGCGCCGGCGGCGAACCCGAGCTTTTCAACAAGCTCCGCGACTTCCTCCTGGTCCCTGGCCGCAAGACCGAGCACGCTGAGATCAACGCCCAGAAGGCCGCCGAACGCCTCGACCTCCGGATGCGCCTCCGCGCCAAGGAACAGGCCAACATCGTGAAGTTCCTGAACTCCTACCCGGGCAACACGCCGAAGGATTGAGGCTCGCCCCAGCTCATTTGGTTTTCTCCGGCGGATGCGCTGCGCGCCATGCCTGCGCGCGGGCATGGGCCTCGGTTACAGCCAAAGTGTCCAGCAATTGTACAAATCTTGGCTCGTGACGGATTTGATCGAAGATCGGCCAGTAATACAGCAATTCGACGGTTTGGACTTTCATCTGACCAGCCTGCATCATGACCAGACTTTCCTCACGCCTTCCCAAAGCAAGCAGTGTCGCGGCTTTGCTTGCATCCATTTTCTGATCGGCCAGGGCCAGCAACACCTCTGCCTCGCGTTGTGCGCCGGCACACGCCAGCGCATAGCTGACAAAATGCGGCCCGCTATCGACCTCCTCGAGGACATAATGCTTGGCGGCTGCGATGGCCTCCTCGTTGCGGCCCAACTCGGCCAATGCGACCGTCTTAAAACGCAACGCCTGCCTCGAATCCGGTTGTACCGCGAGGGCTCGTTCCAGCACATCCAACGCATCCCCGGGACGCCGTGCATTGATCAGGGCGAAGCCGTAATTGTCGGCAACCCGGGCGAAGAACGGGTCCAATTCGTGGGCTTGCCTCAACTCTGAGAGTGCCTCCTCCAATTGCCCGTTCGACATCAGCGCTCGTCCCAACCACTGATGGGCGGAGGCATTGTTGGGATTGAGTGACAGCGCAAATCTTAATTCCCGTATTCCTTCTTCGAACTTCCATTCCGTCCAGCGCACTGCCCCCAGTGTGGCATGCGCATCGGCAGAACCGGGATCTATTTCGAGTGCGCGTTGGATTTTTGCACTCATTTTCCTCAATATCGGCGCGCCCCGTTGATCGTAGCGGCCGATCTCATTCCCGGCTTGGGCCCGAATCATCCACACGTCAGCCAGCGCCGCGTGCGCGCGGGCAAAGTTTGGATCCAGTGCAAGCGCCCGTTCGAACAGCTCTTCAGCCCGAACATAGCCGGCTTCGTTCCGCTGTCGCCATGCGTGCCGACCCTGCAAGTAAAGCTCGAATGCCTGCGGATTCACCGTAGCAGCCACCGTTGTGCCCAGTTTGAGTTCGAGGTTCCTGGAGACGAGCCCGGCGATCTCGTCCTGCACGGCGAAGATGTCCTTCAGGTCTCGTGTAAAAGTTTCACCCCACACGTGGAAGCCGTCCGCCGCTTTGATGAGCTTCACGGTGATGCGGACCTTGTCGCCATGCTTGCGCACGCTGCCCTCGACCACGTAGGCCACGCCGAGCTGTTTCGCGATCTCGGTGATGGGCACCTCCTTGCCCTTGAAATAGAACGCCGAGGTGCGCGCCGAGACCTTCAGGCCCGGCACCTTCGCCAGCACGTTGAGCAGCTCCTCGCTGATGCCGTCGGAGAAATACTCGTTGGCCTTGTCGTCGCTGAGGTTGGCAAAGGCGAGCACGGCCACCGACTTGGAGTCGGGTGGAGTGGAAGGTGAGAGTGAAAGTGAAGAGGAGGAAGGAACCGCCGGATCGGCGCAGAGTTTCTGGAACCGCGGATCGCCGCGCAGCTTGTCCCAGCGCGGATCGAGCCGCAGCAGCGCCGGCGTGAGCGGCCAGCCGACGTTATGCTCCACCGGGCCCGTCGCGCGCAGTTTCTCCAGCAACGGCAGCGCATCGTCCGCACGGCCGAGCGCCGCGTAGATCAGCACGGGCGAGCCGAACCACCAGCGATCACGCCCGCGCGCGAGTTCCTCCACGACGCGCGCCTCGCGCAGGGCTTCATCGGTCGAGCCCAGCAGGGCGAGCAATTCGCCGCGCATCAGGTGCAGCTCGCGGTTCTGCGCCTCGGTTTTCAGGCGCGCGTTCACCACGTCGAGGCCGGCTTCCCACGCGAGGCGCGCGGCCTCCTTGCGCCCGGCCAGCGCATGAGCGCGGCCCACCCAGAAGGTTTTCGGTCCGGCGAAAAAATTATCCTGGATGTAGTCACCCGAAAACCGATCCAGCGTCTGCAACGTCTCGGCGGGCGCACGCTGGCAGAGTTGCACCTGCGCCGTCATCCAGATCGTGCGGGGCAGGCTGCGCGCCGCCGTCGGCATGGCGGCGAGCACGCGCGCGGCGCCGTCGGTATCACCTTTCCACGTGAGCAGCAGGTTCGCGAGTCCCGCCAGTGAATTGGCGGAGGGTTGCGTCGCGATCGACTGCCGGATGCAGCGGTCCGCCTCCTCGAAGCGCGCCCGGTGGAAAAACAGCAGGAATTCCGTGTAACGCGACAGGGCGGGGTTGCTGCCCGGCAGGGTCACGATCCGCTCGGAGAGCGCCGCTGATTCGTCCACCCGGTCCGTAAGATCGTAAATCCACGCCAGGCCGCTGAGGGCACCGATATGATTGGGCTCACGGGCGAGAATTTTTTTGAATGAGGCCTCGGCGACCGCCGGCTCCTCGTTATCGCGCTGCCAGCGGGCGAGCGCGAACTGCGCCTCCGGGGAATCGGGATCGAGGCTCAGGGCACGTTCCGCGTGGCTGCGCGCCGCCGCCACGCGCGCCGGCGCGTGATCGAAACCGCGGGACCCAAACGAAAAATTGAGCAGCGAAGAAAACGCCCAGATCTCCGCATCGTTCGGATCGAGCTCGAGAGCTTTCTTGACCAGGTTCTCGGCCGCCGCGAAGTCTTCCGCCGACGAGTCGTATTTGCCCAGGCTCATAGCCCGCGCGCGGGCGATGAGCTGGCGGGCTTCGGTGATGGGCGCAGTGGCGGTGGCGGCGGGCACGGCCGCAGCCTTGGGTTCAACCGCCGGTGCTGAGAGGCGGTTGCGCTGCTGCTGCCAGAGGCCCGCAAACACGGCCGCGAGGATGACGGGGATGAGCCAGAGGGGGCGCTTCGGCTTACGTGCTGGGATCGGATTGGTCGTCCTGACCTCTGTCCTCTGTCCTCCCTGTCCGTCGTAGCCTTGGCGAAGTCGGATGTCCTCTGGCTTGCCTCCACTCAGCAGCCTCGCCACGCGCCCGGCCAGCTCCGCCGGGGTCTCATCGAGTCGCAGGCGCGTCCACTGCACGTCCCGGAACTTGTCCGGCACCCGGGCCGTGGCATCGTTAATGTCCCCAATCACCACGGGAAAAAGGAAAGGCTGGTCGTCGGCCATCAGGTGCGAGCGGTCCACGGCCAGTTTCCACTCGAGGCGGAAGTAACCCTCGGCCCGGGCATTCGTGGTCGGCGTGATCAGGGGCACGAACAGGGCGCAGTCCTTGATGCGCTTCCGGATCATCGCGTCCCAAGTATCGCCCCCGCGCAGCTCGCTCTGGTCGAACCACACCTCCACACCAGACGCGCGCAACGCTTCACAGATGCGCTTGGCCGCCTCCGCGTCTTGGGAGGCGTAAGAAAGGAATACCGCTTTGCCGGAATCGCTCATACATTAAACACGGAGGTCGCGAAGTCCGCGGAGCTGGTCCGACAATAGCCGTATTCTCTCCGCGCCCTCTGCGTCCTCTGCGTTAAAAATTGGATTTCTGCTTCGGTCATACGGCATTGAGCGTTCATTTCCCCGCCGCCGGTTCGGCCAGCAGCGCCATGATCTCCGGGTCGTCGCGGAACGGCGCCATGCGCGGATCGATATGGAAGCGCAACCGGAT
>JANMTJ010000703.1:0-1598 GCA_031390295.1 Oleiharenicola sp. | reverse complement strand
CGATGCCGTGCGCAACCTCTTCCTCGAGATCGCCCGGGGCGACGCGTGGGACCGGGTGTTCGTCGCGCTCGATTTCTTTGACGCCTCGATCAACCGCATCGCCGCCTACGTCACCGGCGCCCGCGCCACCCGCCAGGCCATTCTCTGCGGCCTGCTCGATCCCACCGTCCGGCTCAAGGCCGCGGAGGCCGCCGGGCGGGGCCACGAGCGCCTCGCCCTCATGGAGCTCGGTCGCGCGCTCCCGTGGGGCGCCGTGTGGGACCAGTTGTGCGAGCAGGACGGCGTCCCCGCCGGCGCCGACTGGCTCAAGGACGTCGGCCGCTACGAAAAAACCGTCACCTCCAAGCGGAGTTAACCGCTAATCCACACTAATTTTCACTAATCACTAAGGTTTGACCACGGGTGAACAATCCTCCCGGAATTTATGGCCACAAAAAGTCACAAGAATACACAAAAGAAACAATGGGGTTTGGTGGATTTCATTATGGTGTCTTTTCGTGCCTCTTTGTGGCTAACCATGCCTTGGTCTGATCAGTGATCATCCGCGTAATCCGCGGTAAAAAATCTGCCATGAATCCTCACATAGAAAACCCCGACGTCGTCCTCATCGGCAGCGGCGTGATGTCCGCCAACCTCGGCGCGCTGCTCAAGCGCCTCGACCCGAAGCTGCGGATCCAAGTCTACGAGGCGGCGCCGGAGCTCGCCTTCGAGAGCTCGAACGGCTGGAACAACGCCGGCACCGGCCACGCCGGCATCTGTGAGCTGAGCTACACGCCCACCCGCGAGCCCGACGGCACGGTGAAGGTCCAGAAGGTCATCGATATCTTCCAGGAGTTCGAGCAGACGCTCCAGTTCTGGGCCCACGCCGTCGCGAGCGGCATGATCGACGCGCCCAAGGAGTTCATCAACTCGGTCCGGCACATGAGCTTCGTCCACGGGGCGGAAGTGGTGGAATTCCTCCGTTCCCGCCACGTCGGCATGGCGGCGCACCATTTCTTCGCCCCGATGGAATTCAGCACCGACCGCGCGAAGATCGGGGCCTGGGCCCCGCTGCTCACCGAGGGCCGCGACTCCGCCGTGCCGATCGCCGCCACCAAGATGGAGGGCGGCACCGACGTGAACTTCGGCGTGCTCTCCCGCAAGCTGCTTACCTGGCTCGCCAATCAGGCCGGCTGCGGCGTCGCCGCCGGGCACAAGGTCGTCGGTCTCACGAAGGCCGGCACCGGCTGGGATGTTACCGCCCGCGAGCTCAAGACCGGCCAGGAGCGCACCGTGCGCGCGAAGTTTGTCTTTGTCGGCGCCGGTGGCGGCAGCCTCCCGCTGTTGCAGCTGGCCGGGCTGCCCGAGGCGAAGGGCCTTGGCGGTTTCCCCATCGGCGGCAACTGGCTCGTGTGCGACAAGCCCGGGATCGTCGCGCGGCACCAGGCCAAGGTCTATGGGCAGAACCTGCCCGAGGCGCCCACGATGGCCGTGCCGCACCTCGACACGCGCATCCTCGACGGCAAAAAGACGCTCCTCTTCGGCCCGTTCGCCGCGTGGACCACGCGCTTCCTGCACCGCACTGGCAGCTGGACCGACCTCCCGCGCTCGGTGAAGCC